>JAGGVT010000068.1 GCA_021157815.1 bacterium
AAAAAATATAGACAATTTTCACGAAGAGATTTCCCTTTCTGGTAACACCGTTATCTGCTTAATTGCACTATTCCTCGGAGTCATCCTCCGGCTCTCCAGTTTCAGGAGAAGGGCCGTCAATTAGCAGTACAACTTTGAAATTGTTCAGAAGGAATGTCAGGTTGATCAATTCGTTGATTCTAAAAGCTGCTTCATTTGAAAGTACAACATGCTTATTCATGCCATCCTCTTCAATAGCCCTATCAGCTTTTACTGTCAAGGGACAACCGGCGACTCTTGGTTCTCTACGCGCTTCCGGCATTGAATAGCAGTACTTAACCGATCCTTCGGCTTCAAGGTAACTCCTTTGCTCAATACTTAGTTCACTTGCTCCCCACTCTCCATAAAACAGCTTTTTGTTCGGTTTAAGAATCTTCGGCTTTGCGCATATAGAAATGTCCAAGCCACGCGTATCAACGATAATACCAGTATATTGTATCTTTGGTGGTTTGTAGTCCTTATCGCACGATTTGACAAATATCACTCTGAATTCCCTGAAAATAGCGCTGTCTTTGCTTATGTTCCTGATCTTTTCAGCATCCGCATTGGATATAACAACGTCCCTTATCAAAGTTAATTTGTCATCTTTTTCTACACCTTTTACACCTATTGCTTCAATAAAAAGAGGCTTACCGCCAAGGAGTTTGTGGTTTTCTGCTTCAACTGTTGAATGGCAGTATTTTATTAGCCCATCATTCAACCAGATATCCATCATTTCATCAGTGAATTCACCCTCTTCGAGATTATTGCCATAAACCACATTGCCCCTTTCATCAAGGATGCTCGGATTCATAGCGTCCTCAAATCCATCAAAACAACCGCAATTGTATATAACTATAGAGGTGTACCCGCCTATATCAGATGGTTCCAAAGTGATATCATCAGCATCTTCATCATAAAGTTCCTGGATTTCCTTACTTTCTTCCTGAATATCAGCAATACTGCTGTCCCTCTTGTCGGGAATCACATTAACAGAAGGTTTCGAAATGAGAGGTTTAATTGGCATATCAAAACCATTTTTATTATCAGGCTTAGGCTTAGGGATATCGACAACCGTAATCTGCTTTGTCCTTATGACATCATCATTGTGTGGAGATGAAACAATCACTTTGATTTCCACCGTTGTGTCCTGGTCAATATCCTTTGCCATGAATTCAGTTGATTCGGAATCAGAACAGACAAAAGTTCCAACAGTTTGGTCATCGACAATCCACAAGTAATCGATATCAGTGTCTCCTCTGGCGGATATTTTGCAGATGTTTTTTGAACCTTCATCCATTTTATCTGCCGCAAGGATTTCTTCACCGACAGTTATTTGTGTACTAACTACCTTGCCGCAGCCAGCCGCCAAAATGATAATCAGGCAAATAAGAGAGGATATTTTTTTCAGGTTTTGCATTTTATTCACCTTTTGACAGAAATGTTTAATTACTACATGTACCAGCAAATCCTGTGCCATAACGTATTATTCAACGCATAAGCACGGTTATTATATATATTGGCGTTTCAATAAATTGTGTGGGTTATTTGCCCCGTAAAAAAAGGGGACAGTCCCAACAGGCTTCAAATCTGATGTTATCAATATACTATGCTGTAACCCCTTATTTATACTGTGTTTATTCACTTTGTTGGGACAGTCCCCTTTTTTTACTCAATCTAAACTCAACCTACACGATTTATTGAAGAGCCTATATATTTTACAAAGATGTCATCATGATAAAAATATCCTGTTTGCCTTCTGATGTTCTCTTGTTCTTTTTTGAAAGGAAAGCGGAATCATTCTGAAAATCACCGACAATGAAAACGCTGTCCAAAGAGCAGGCGATGTCTAACGCTTCATCATCGGATGTGCCGCCCCAGATTCTTACGTTGTCGAAATTACTTATTGAGTTGAATTTACTGATAAAAACATCCTTCTTTCCAGCTGATTCGAACCAGCAAGTCGCTTTTGCAGGATTAAAATCGATTTTATCATCAAAAAATCCAGTGAAATATCCTGAGACATGAACATTGGAGGAGCTGTCAACAGCTATCGCTTGCCCGCTGTCGTCATTAAGGCCGCCCCAAGTGCAGACCCCGATAAAAACACCGTTCTTCATGAATCTGCTGAAATAAATATCAGCTTCACCGTTTGATTTTCTTGTTTCAGCTTTTACTCTGTCAGGATTAAAATCCACCTCATCATTGAACGAACCGGTGATAAAAATATTCGCATGCTTGTCTGAGGTTATCGCGTTGCCAAAGTCATCTCCTTTTCCTCCCCACGATAACACGTCCTGAAAGTTACAATCAGAATCAAACCGGGCGTAATATGCATCAAGAGCGCCATTGGACGTTCTTCTATCCGCGCGCTTGCCGGGATTGAAATAAACCCGGTTGCTGAAATCACCCACGATAAGTACATTGGATTCAGCATCAACGACTATATCTTTTCCGCTGTCGTTTTCCTTTCCGCCAAACGTGTGGACCGCCAAAAACTTGCCGTTGTTATCAACTTTGATGAGAAAAACATCATCCATGCCGTTGGATTTTCGAATGACTTTATCGGAGCTGGGGTCAAAATCCACCTCATTCCTGAAAGTGCCTGTTAGATAAATACTGGATACTCCGTCGGTCGCGATGCCAAATCCCGCATCGTTGCCACTACCGCCGAATGATCGAACCCAATTCAATTCACCTTCCGGATTAAACTGGCACAGGAAAACATCACACATGCCCATTGATTTTTGCGCCAGTCCCGCCGATGAGGGATCGAAATTGACATCATTTTCATAAATGCCTGTAACATAGATAAACCCCGCATTATCCACCGCGACATCGATCCCGAAGTCGCTCGAACTCCCACCCCAGCTTTTCGCCCATGACCGTTTTCCGCTTTTTGTGTATTTTATCAGGAAAGCGTCATCCATTCCGTATGATTTGTGTTCATCAGTTCCAATAGTGTATTTTAAATTAACAGTGCCCTCATAACTGCCGGTTACGTAAATGTCTCCGTTTTTATCTTTGGCAACCGCGCGACATCTGTCACTCGATTCGCCGCCCCATGTTTTAACCCATTTTTCAGGAGCTATTTTGGGAATTGTAAAATCGATGTGAAGGCCACTGATAATCGCCGGGTAGGAGAAATACAAAGCTGCGATTGCTGTCACGATAAGCAGGATTAAAAAGAATTTTATGGGAACATTATATTTTTTCAGCCTGATTCGATGTTTTACTTTGGTCAGTTTTTTAACAGGCTGGATAATTTGCTGAGGCGTTTCGGTTTGCTCAATGATAATTTTATGCACTTCAGCGGCCGTTGGACGGTATTCCGGGACAGTCTCGCACATTATATCTCGCAGTGTGAAAACCCATTCAGGGACATTCTCTGGTGGTTCAGCTCCGAGCATCTCATCCAGTATCTTGCCCAATGCGTAAATATCAGTCGCGCGAGAGGCTTTTCCACCGGTTTTTTGAAGCTCAGGAGCGGAGTATTTGACTGTTCCCCGGAAGACATCTGATGATGTTATTGTGCTTTCAAATTCAGTTCTCGCAAGCCCGAAATCAAAGATCTTTGTATTGGCTGGCTTGTTTGCGGAGCCGGCATCGAGAAGGAACACGTTGGATGGTTTCAAATCACGGTGAAGAATGCTGTCAGGCCTGTCATGAAAATTCATCACGGTTTCAATCAGAGAGTGTAATATTCGAATTATCTCTTTCCAGTTGAACTTCCTGGTTTGCATGTGATGTGAAAGAGTTTCAGCATTAACCAGTTCCATCGCGTGGTAGTAGATTTGCCTGGATGAACTGTCGCATACGTTTGACTCAAAGATTTTAATTACACCGGGATCATCAACCCTTGAAAGGATTTTACCCTCACGCAGAAAAAGGTGCGTGAATTCAGGATCAAGTTTGACATGATAATCATGAATCACCTTCACAGCCACAGTATCACCGGTGAACGTGTCAAGGGCTTTGTAAACAACCGCCTCACCGCCCTTGCCAATCTCACCGATTATCTTGTACTTATTGACTTTTTCGCCTGATTTAAGCAAATCCTCTCCCAAATGTGAATCAGGACAGAGAAAATTGGATGCCTTATTATAACTCTATAAGTTTGATTTGGTTAGTCATTTAAGACATTTTACAAAGAAAAAGCCCGTCCTTGAAAGGACGGGTGGGGTCTTGTTGCCTTATTTCATGAACTGCTTTAACCTGATATTAAGCGTTTAATCGCTTTTCTTTGATTTGCAAACCATGTGGCTGTGTTTGAATTTGGAACTGACTCCGCCTGTTACGATTACCACCTTGAAAGAACTGAAGAGATCATTTTCAAGCGCTGCCAGCCTGACCTTGTCAGCAATGGCTTCACTAAGAACGATATCCCAATTGCCTGGTCCGGATAAGCTTTCAGCCTCGACAACAAGAGGATTTTCGCCTGCGCGTTCATTCGTCAGAGCTTCCTCAATTGTGAAACTGTATGCGACAATGCCATAACCCAACAGGAAATTCAAATCGTCTTCATTAAGGCTTGTCCATTTGCCATACAGCACTTTCTCA
The DNA here is from genome assembly GCA_021157815.1 of bacterium. Lineage (GTDB taxonomy): Bacteria > JAJVIF01 > JAJVIF01 > JAGGVT01 > JAGGVT01 > JAGGVT01. Next base: position 4,579 of record JAGGVT010000068.1, read on the forward strand.
TCAGGATACATAATTTTTGGGAACGCCGCGCGACTGGCTTCCAGCTTGCTGGCATTGATGATTATCGATGTGTAATTAAAATCGAATTCTGTCGCGCTGACCAGGTTTCTGCTGTGGTTGCCTGATGCAAACAGGGGTGTTGCGAACAGAAGAATCGTCAGCATGGTTGTCAGGATAGTAAGTGTGCGTTTCATTTTCTTCTCCTTCTTGGATGTTATATTGCTAAAAAGTGAGAGTTTGCATCTCTCTGGTTTTGTATTGGTTCCTGATGTTTTCATTTCTTTCACCTTCGTGATTTGAATTCTAATTAAACACGATTTATTATAGGGCAACCATCGTGCCAAAAATGGCAAATAAGCGGGGTGATTTCCCAAAAGCGCATAAACAGTGTGCTGTTGAGGCACATTAATATTATGCAAATCCCGGATTTGTTTTTGGAGAAGTTGAAATGTAAAAAAGCTAATCTTTTCTTAACGAATACGAAAGAAATTCAATTTTTTGTGAGATGATGGAAATCTGAACATTAACCGCGAGGAGGATACGACTTTCCAAGGAGTATATTCCAGACCGGCGTTTCCTTATCAATGGCTATTCCAGCGAGGTAAAATGTCCTTGCCGATTCATATAATATGGCTAAATCCGCCGGTTTCGATGAGGAATAAGGAGATGTATCGGAATTATTCGAAAAAACGGCGATTCCCCTTATATCCTTGCCATTTATAAACGCATGACTGAACGGCGCCATGTCCTTTTCACCGACACGTTTTACAAAAACCTGGTCATCCATATACTTATATGGCAGATTGAACATGCGATCATTCTTTAACAGGAAATATTCCAGATTCCTGTCCATATCTTCGGCTGGAGCAATACTCACGGGTTTATACATGTATTCCAGCTGATATTGCGACCGTTGCTGAATGAACCGAATAAAGGTCGTCTCGTTATATTTCCGGTAGCCATCGATGAAATCAGGGAAATCCACAAGCAGGAACGCGGTTTTTGATTCCACAACCGCGTGATTTTCCGTCAGGTCAACAATTCGCCAGTTACGTTCTCCCCAGCCGGCGGTTGAATACTCATGCGCCTTTTCCCATAAACTGTTACCGCGTTTCAGTGTCAGTATCCCGTTTTCTGTAAACACATTCAGGTATTCATCGCCGGTTTGAGAGTGGATGGCATCGATCCCATCCCGCAGTTTCACATTGAACTGGCTTAAATCAAGATCGAAATTCTCCTTTTCATCCAGCTGAACATACGGTCTCACCGCGACCCAGCTGGCATCACCGTAAATGAAATAATAAACATCATTCCCCATAACAAGATCAAGCGGTCCCGGTTGAATAACGCCAATGTCCTTTTTAGTGCGAATATGTCCGGTTGAATCAACAAAAAAGAGTGAATATTTCCGGTTGGACAGCGGTACGATAACTCCAGCCAGACCGTTTGCCTGGTCGATTGCAACCGGCGGCCGTGGAAACCGGAAACGGTCAATCCACGGTGGTCCGAAAATCATGCGAAGAATAACCACGATAATGAACGCAATAAGGATTCCGAATCCCCACCACTGAAGGCGCGCGAGAAAGACTGGCAGTTTACCCGGCGGATGTTCAACCACACCGGATGTTTCTTCATCATCCAGCTTGGTCAAATCGAGATTGTCAGCATCGAATTCATCTGGGTTGATTTCTGAATTCTCGATGATCTGTTCATCCGGTTCATCCATACTATAATGATATTTCCTTATCGCGATTCCGGCAAGGGTATATTTTGTTTTTTAACACTTCCCAAATAACACCACGCTTTAGCGTGGTGCTTCCAGAAGCGTGGTACCATGCGAAAGAATTGGTTGGCAATGTCAAGCACTCGTCATTCCCGCGAAAGGGGCTGTTGAAAAACCTCGTTTTGTCCCAGACCGTAGGGGCAACTCTCCGTGGTTGCCCTGTATTTATGCCAACATTTAGGGTAGGCACAGAGACCTACCCCCTACATTCAGCCCTTTTTCAACAGCCCCGAAAGCGGGAATCCATTTTTCTTTTACAGAAGAGTTGGCTTGCTCATTTTTAAATGGATTCCTGAGAACAGGCTAAAGAACCCGCTTTCGCGGGAATGACGTGCTAATTAACGAATAATGATTTCGGTACCCGGGCGCCGCTCGTAGAGCCCGAGTTTATCGAGGGATCCACACATCACGTCTTTTTATGATTTGTGGGTAAAATGCGATGCCTCAACTCCCCGATTCAAGGTTTAAATCTGATAAAAACCTGATATAATGCCACTGGTCAATACCCCAAATACAATCCCGGAGGATTTAAAAATGGCTAAACTACTTAGCAGAAATGATGTAATGAAAGTCCTCGACATGAAGGACACAATCGGAATTCTTGAAAGCGCATTCAAAGACCTGGCAACAGACAACGCGGTAATGCCGCAGAGAACGCCTATCGCATCACCCGACCATGGTGGAGTCGCGCTTTTCATGCCGGCGTACCTCAAGGGGATGGGAGCTCTCGGCGCGAAAATCGTAACTGTCTATAAGGACAATCCATCGAAATACCAGATGGCTACCGTGCTTGGAACGATAATCCTTCTGGATGAAAAAACCGGCGCTCCTGTCGCGGTTATGGATGGCGGTTATCTCACCGCGATGCGCACAGGCGGCGTCGCCGGACTCGCGACAAAAGTCCTCGCGCGTGAAAATGCGAAAGTCCATACGATGTTCGGCACCGGAGGCATGGCGAAAACCCATGCGTGGGCGGTCGATAACGCTCGCGATATTCAAAAACTAATCCTTTTCTCGATCGACCCGATGGACGTTCGGGAGAAATTCCGCGATTCACTGAAAGAATATATCAACTGCGATATTGTCCTCGCGGATGACCCGGCTGAGGCTGTAGGGCAGGCGGATATTGTAACTCTCATAACAACCGCGAAAGATCCAATCGTCGATGGCGACTGGTTCCAGCCGGGAACGCATATCAACGGAATCGGCTCCCACGCGCCCGCGATGCGTGAACTCGACCCCAAAACAATCGATAAATCAAAAGTGGTCTGCGACCTCGTTGACGCCTGCAAAGCCGAAGCGGGCGATTTCATGATTCCCGTCGAAGCCGGTGAATGGAGCTGGGATAAAGTCCACGGCTCACTGGGCAACGTAATAGCGGGCGACATCCCCGGACGTGAATCCGACGATGAAATCACCCTGTTCAAAAGCGTCGGCCTAGCAATCCAGGACATCTCGACGGCCTACCATGTATTCACCAAAGCCACCGAGCTGGGAGTCGGCACCGATTTCGAGTTTTGATTGGGGTGTGAGTTGATATAAAATATTCTGCTTTGTTTGCCTATTTACTACAACGCAGAGGTAACAAGTATATTCAAATAGTTTCACAAAACAATTCGGAGGTTTGAAAATGAATGCAAAAACTATGATTTTCTCAGTGTTTTTTCTAGTTGTTATTGTTATTTGGTGTGGATGCTCACAGAAAAGGGTACAAGAAAACAGCCTTGGAAATGACATCAAAGATACAACCATTGATAATGTTAAACAGAAGGTAAACAAAGAAAAATCGAGAGCTGAAACTCCTGATAAGTACGATTATCAGATAATCGGTAGTAAGAACATAAGCATAAAAGCACTTGATAAGCCTCTTTCATCATATGCCCTTGGCGAAATTGAAAAGCTGCCTTTAAATATCAGGATGTAGTATTGGATACTTGTTCCTATTGAAATTACTGAAGATGAGCTAAAGACAACTTTAAAACAAGTGGTTCTTGATAAATCAGAAGAGAATCCTGACATAGACGAAATCGCGGTTATGGCAACACATCGTGAAGCAGATGTTGGTTCTGGTTATTCCGCAGGAATGGTTGAATGGTGCCCAAATGGAGATTGGGCTGGTGTGACATCAACGATTGCTTCAACCAATGATCGTTCATCATATGAATTTACGTATAAAGGGGACGGACACCTTTTGTATCGCTGATTATATCTGCTTTCTCGGACACTGTATTAACACTTAGCAAATTTAATCGAACGCCGTTTTTTTATATCTCAACATCCCAACCACCTATTT
>JAGGVT010000089.1 GCA_021157815.1 bacterium
ATAATGATTCATACATCCTCTACGAGTTTAATCTCAAGAGCAAATCGTCCAGGTCTCTTGGCAAGTTCCCTCTGGAAGTGTTCATGGTCAAGTACGATGAGGAAAACGGATTGCTGCAGTTTAACGGATTGGAATATCAATTCATGGCGACTTTCGATCTCGACAGGCAAAAGAAAATCGAGACAACAGACCGTATTATGCAAAGAAGGAAAAAAGCGCCGGTTGAGGTTGAGGTTACAACCGGGCACAGCAAACTGACTCTCAGGTTTAATGATGAAAAAGTCATGATTCCATATTCCCGCGAGGAATTTTTGTATGGGTATAATTCCGAGGACGGTCTCTTTCTGGATAACGAGCATCCGCAGTCGATTCTGTTAAAAACCAAATGGTATCCCGGTTTTTGGATTCTGATAGACATCGCGAATAAGCGTATTATGAAATTATCCCTGCCTCAATGGCTTGAGCCCGGGATGAAAGTATCGTGGCATGTTACATCTACGGGAACATTGTATTTCTGGAAAGTGGCGGGCGAAAAGGCCGGACTTTATAAAATCATCCCTGAGGAGTATCCGACATTCAAAGAATTTGTCGACCTGATATATAAATTCAATCTGGCGCGGCGTAAATCCGGTACTGGCAATAACGAAAGAGCATGAAAAATTGGCATGGCTGACGACAATCTGATGACTTTTGAGTTTTGATTATTTAAATTGTGCGTGATATAATTCATTGATATAAATGGAGGAGTATAAGAGTTAATTAAGACTCATTACCCGCTGACCTGAATGAGGGCCAAGGTAATGTTATTTCATGATTTTTCGTAATATCCGGGAGGATATGGCATGAAAAATATCCGTTTGTTAATTTATCCAGCGGTGTTCATGTTTGTTGTGAGTTTCAGTTTCGCCGCTTTCGGCCAGGCGGGACGTGCGACATTCAAGGTGTTCGATAATGAACCTGAAGTGATTGAGCTTTCCAAAATGAAACAGGAAAGCGGAAGCGTTTTCAGCGACGCCGATGGAGACGGGATATACGACACTTTATCAATGGGAGACATGGAATTGACATGCGAGATTGATGAAGCCAACGCTTATGGCATCACATATCTCGATAAAAAAAATGTGGTTTATTATCCATCATTTGATTCGTCAATTCCAAAGCCGGGCGAATACGCGCTTAACGGGTTTATTCATTACTTTGACCCCAAGGGCATGAGCATTTATTTCGCCGTGGTTTTAAACAGGCTTAGCGACAAGGAAGAGGACGTGTTAAGGAAGTCGAACAAGAAACTTGTGCCGTACCGAGCCGATTTTATTGACTCAAACGGTTTGAGAGTCGGAATCCCGACACTGATTTTGCTCCCATATTCCAAACTAATATATAACGCTGATTTCCAGAGGTTCTCTAAATCCACGGATACAATCCTGCTTGCACATAATCCGGAAGCGCCTAATAGAGAACTGTACATTATGCGGAAGGTTCCTGATTTAAAGGATAGCCTGCTTTTGATTCACTACAAATGGTATTGATACAAGAGAAATTCAAATCAAATCCCCTCAAGCAGGGGATTTTTTGTGCTTTTATTCTGGGATTCCTCATTTTTGGGACCATGATAGCCATGCCGGGATGCGGTACTGGCAATCAGCCGGAGCCAAATGAAAAGGTGGCATCGAAAGAAAGCGAGGATACGTTTGTCCTCATGGGGTATCGCGACAATGTTCTTCAAAAATCGTTTGAATTGATTAACGCAAGCGAAGATTTCATATCATCGGAAATGAACATTTCCACTAATATTAAAATCAACGGCGTGGCTGAACAAATTCAGATTGATGCGCAAAACGCGTATCCATGCGCTTATCCCGATAACCGTATGCTTGTTTTCTACCCGTGCGCAAACATAAAGCTGCCGGAAGATGATGAAACAATTCCGATTGGATTAATTCACTATTTCGATGACTTGCAGATGAACGTGTTTTTCTATGTTATCGCATCGATGTCAACTGGAGATGAGATGATAACTGAATCATCAGATGCCTTGCCGTCATCAGAATATAAATTAGTATTTCAATCCGGGGATGGTTCACAGTATGGCATTGCCGGAAGCCGAATTCTGAATAAAAGCGACTTGGCCGATGAGGAGGCTTTCCGTAAATTCGATACATCAAGCCGTACGGTGCTTGTCGGCACAAATTCTTTGGACGAGAACAAGTTCCTATTTGTCTTTCTTAAAATTCCCGACTGGGATGACAGAATATTCCAGATTTTTTACCGGTGGTTCTGAGTTACCTAATTCCCCTGCCTGCTGACAGAATCAGAATGAAAATGATATTATTTCCATCTTTAAACAGTCTGGAATGGCGTCCGGTATTATGTGGTTCAAGCAATGACATCAGGTTCTCTTAAAGAGATAGTATCAGTTTCAATAGGCTCATCCCTGCGGGATCATACTTTCGAATGTGAATTTCTGGGTGAGCGATATCTCATACGGCGAATCGGGACTGACGGCGACAAGCAAAAAGCAAGGGAACTGATTAAAGAATACGACAACAAAGCATCCGCGATTGGGCTTGGTGGAATTGATGTCTTCTTCCAGGTTGGGAATAGAACATACGTTCATAAAGATGGCATGAGACTAATGAAGGCGGCGAAAAAAACGCCGGTCGTGGATGGCAGCGGACTTAAACACACGCTCGAAAGATGGGCGATTGCGTATCTGCATAACGTGCATCCTGAAATTCTAAAAAACAGGCGAGTTCTTGTAATGAGCGGGATAGACCGTTCGGCTATGGCTGAGGTTATCAGTGAATTCGCATCGAAAGTTTCCTTCGGCGATTTCCTTTTCAATCTGAGATTATCGATTGTCATTAAAAACCTGGCATCATTGAAGAGAATCGCGAGATACGTTCTCCCGATATTATGCAAACTTCCATTTGAATGGATTTATCCAACCGGACGTCGACAGGAAACCCGCCACGAACGTTACACATCGGTTTTTAAAAAATCGGATGTTGTTGTAGGCGATTTCCACCAGATACGCCGTTACGCCCCGTTGGATTTAAAGGGCAAGTCAATAATCACCAATACTGTTACTGCGGATGACAGAAAGGATTTGAAATCGCGTGGCGTCGAATGGCTGATTACAACAACGCCCATAATGGATGGCCGCACGTTCGGCGCGAATGTTCTGGAAGCGTTGTTCATAGCGCATCTGACATCGCAGGGATATGAACTCGACCGGGAGGTTCGCCCATCGGTTACGCTGCGTGATGAGTATCTGAATCTGATTCTCGAAAGCGGGATAGAACCGAGCATCGAGCAATTGAATCCCGTTGAGGAAAAGGTAACCAACCAGTTCGCGTTTGTAGTGCACCCGTTGAAATTGTCGGATGTTTTCGAAATCAAGGCTTTCAGATGGCTGAGGAATCTTCCACCCGCACTGCTTGAAATGGCGCTTGCCCAGCTTCCGCCTGTCCATGTGTCAAGAACATCGGTGATAACCACTCCTGACGGGAAACAGACACAGGGGTCATTGTACGCGTTGATTATGACACCTAAAATGATGATGCGCCTTCCAGAGGAAAGGGTTTACACAGACCTGGTAAAAATCGCGAACCTGGCGAAACAACGTTCCATCGGGATTATGGGGCTTGGAGCGTTCACCAGCGTCGTTGGCGATGCCGGTTTGTCTGTCGCGAAAAGAAGCCCGATTCCGGTTACAAGCGGTAATTCGCTTACAATCTGGGCGACAGTTGAAACCGCGAAACAAGCGTGCAAATTAATGGGAATCAAACTTTCCAGTGCGTCAGTTATGGTAGTTGGCGCGACAGGCAGCATCGGCAAGGCGATTACCCGCATGCTGGCTCCACAAGTCGGTAGAATGGTGATAATCAGCCGAAGGCCGGAAAGAGTCCTGGAGTTTTCCCGCGAAATTCAATCTGTCTGCCCGGATGTCAACAGCGGAACTGTTGTTGAAACATTGATTGGAGAAATGGACCTTGTCATAGCTACAACAACCGATCCTGATGGAGTTGTCGATGTCATGGCACTCAAATCGGGATGCGTTGTTCTGGATGTTGCCCGTCCGCCGGATGTCTCGAAGGAGCAGGCTGAAAGGCGCGATGACGTTCTTATTATCGAGTCAGGCGAAATTCGCATTCCGGGTGAAGTCGATTGGGGGGTTAATATTGGCATGCCTCCGAATATCGCATATGCCTGTCTTGCGGAAACAATCCTTCTCGCGGTAAGCGGACGATTTGAAAGCTACACGCTTGGCAGGGAACTAGACATTGAAAAAATAAGGAAAATTGGTGAGCTTGCCATTCAAAATGGTTTTGAATTAAGCGAACCAATCAGCTTCGGACGGATGCTCAGCAGGGAGGATATCACCGCGATTCGAAACCGGGCGCAATCGAAAAGTTAAAATAAGGTGGTAAAATAGATTGCTGGTAACAAGGGACTTAAGAGCGTGTCGGGAAAGCATGTTGATTCTTAAACATACCATTTTCCTGATAACTCTCGGGTGCCGTCCACACATCACGTCTTTTTGTGATTTGTGGGTGAAATGCATAACTTCGCAACATGTCACCCATAAAGCCGAGACGGCTGTATGGGCGGCACCCGACGTTTTAAATCGGTTTGGTGCCTTTCCCGACAGGCTCTTAAGCCCCTTGTCCAGCTTAATTAAAATGAAGAAAGGCGGTTTGATATGAACGGGATACTGGTAACCGGAGGAGCCGGATTCATCGGATCCAATTTTGTCAGGATGCTGGCTGAGCTGCATCCATCATGGAAGTTGATTGTAATCGATGCCCTGACTTATGCCGGAAACCTGGATAATTTCCCCGATGGTTTCTGGGATGATGAAAATCGGGAATTTGTTCATGCGAATATTCTTGATGAGCATGTCGTTGACGAGCTGATGTCGCGAGTTGACGCGGTTGTGCATTTCGCTGCGGAAACTCATGTTGACAGGTCAATCCATGATGCCGGCAAGTTTATTGACACTGATGTCAAGGGAACATGGGTGCTTCTGGAAGCCGCAAGGCGACATGAGATAAAACGCTTTCTGCATATCTCAACAGATGAGGTTTACGGTGAAGCGAAAGGGACACCATCTTTGGAGGGAGATGACCTGAAACCGAAAAGCCCGTACGCGGCATCAAAAGCGGCTGCCGACAGGCTGGTGTTCAGCTACTTCGCCACCTATGACATGCCGGTGATAATCACCCGGTGTTCCAATAATTATGGCCCCTATCAGTATCCTGAAAAACTCATCCCGCTTTTTGTAACAAACGCGATAGAGGGTAAACCGCTGCCAATATACGGATCAGGTAAAAATACGCGCGACTGGATTCATGTGATTGATCATTGCCAGGCACTGGAGATATTGCTTCTGGACGTAGGGAATTGCGGCGAGGTTTTTAACCTGTCAAGCGGACAGGAACATTCGGTGCTTGATATAACGGATATCATTCTGAAAAAACTTGGCAAATCACATGACGTTATCCAGCATGTTCGCGACCGCGAGGGGCATGTGCTTCGCCATGCGGTGGACTCAACCAAATTCAAGGAAACTTTCAACTGGATTGCTGAATGCAATTTCCAGCATAACATTGAGGAAACGATTCAGTGGTATATTGATAATGAGGACTGGTGGCGAAAGGTCAAACAGAAAAACGCGGATTACAATGAATGGATTAAAAAGCAATACTCAGACAGATAAAACGCTGCAGTTAAAACAGGCTGGTGAAATTTGAATTTTGTCGGATAGAGGAGTATTATCCTGGTGAATTATGTGCGACAAGATTAATCATGATGCGCAAAAGAAAAAGGTAATCCCCCTTAACAAAACGTATATGTGGGGGATTGTATTTTGTCTGGCTGCGTTAATCGCAATAGTGATGTTCAACATTCTGAGAGAGCCATCGATTCCGGCAACGAAAATCGATTATCTTGCGCTCCTCAGGGATAATCATAATCGCAGTATGAGCTTAAGGGGATTCACGCGCAAAGGCGGTAAAACGCTTGGCGACCTTCAGTCTCTGATGGCGCAGAAAATCGGCGCCCCGGTTATTTTCCCCGACTGGCTTGGCACTGATCCCTTAGTCGAAATCATCGGCGTAAAGGCAACAAAAATTGGTGACGACAAAACTGTCAATCTGGTTTTTAAATATGACAACAGGCATGTGGATTTCCTTATCCTGCACACAACGCGAACCGAAATCAAGGAACTCAATAATTTGACACAAGAGGAGCACGAGTTTCATTCTTACAGCTGGGGCAGGACAAACGCGTTTTATTGGGAACTCACAGAGGATAATCTGCCTGTAACATACGGCTTAATCAGCGATATCGAATCATCCGCGCTTCAACAAATGGCGTTCGAGACAATGCTTTCACTTAGGACTCACTTCGAACGGTTGTAGGGGCGCTGCTTGCTGCGCCCTCTTCGGATGCACCATTCAGGGCGCAGCAAGCGACGCCCCTACAATCGCTCAGCCTTGTCCGAGTTCCGGTTACCTTTTCATTATTCTCACAAACAACCGCTTCCCAATCGACAGGACATCTCCATCTTTCGGAGTGAATTCCATAGTCTCATCCGTTACCTTTTCCCCGTTGAGTTTGAAAGCTCCCTCACGGATTTTTCGCCTGGCTTCGCCTTTTGATTTCACGATACCGCCCTCATGCGCGAGATTAACAATCCGACAAGGTTCGTCATCCTTTATTTCAAGTTCGGGGATATCATCGGGAATCTCGAATTCCGATGATGCGAACACGCGTTCGAATTCCTCGCGAGCCTCTTTTGCAGCCTGTTCGCCATGATATATCCCAACGATTTCCTCGCCGAGTTTTTTCTTCATCTCATTAGGATGAAGCGAACCATCCTCAAGCCCGGATTTTATCCTCTCGATTTCCTCCCAGTTAAGATAGGTCGCGTATTCGAAATAACTTATCATGATACTGTCAGGAATCGACATCACTTTTCCGAACATTTGCGATGGCGCTTCGGTGATGCCAATCGCGTTGCCAAGCGATTTAGACATCTTTTCCTTGCCGTCAGTTCCAACGAGAATCGGAACAGTCATGCAGACCTGAAGCGGGTGGTTGTAGTATGTTTGAAGAGTCCGGCTCTGCAGCAGGTTGAAGAGCTGCTCAGTCGCGCCAAGTTCAACATCCGTCTTGAGCGCGATTGAGTCATAGGCGGTGAAAACGCAATAGAAAAACTCGTGCAGGTGAATCGGCAATCCCTCTTTCCATCGGATATCGAACGTGTCGCGCTCCATCATTCTTGCCACTGTAAACTGCGCGCAGATTTTCATGAAGTCGGACATTTCAATTTTGGCTAGCCAGTCACTGTTGAACGCAATATTGGTCTTCTCCCTGTCGAGCACTGTAAAAGCCTGATCGGTATAGGTCTTCGCGTTCTTTTTAACCTCGTCAATGCTTAACGGCGGTCGTGTTTTGTTGCGTCCGGTCGGGTCACCCACAGTCGCGGTGAAATCGCCTATGAGAAAATCTATCTGATGGCCTATGTCCTGCAGCTCTTTTAGTTTGCGGATGGGAACCATGTGCCCGATATGGATATCGGGGGAACTTGGGTCGATGCCCCATTTGATGCGTAAAGGGCGATCTTCCTTGAGCTTCTCAATCAGCTCATCCTCTTTTTCAAGGTGGACAATATGCCGCTTAAATATTTCCAGTTGTTTTTGTATATCCATTGTTTTTGTCCTCGACGTTATGCTCTGTAAGTATAATCGCCCCTTTATTGGATTCAAACAGAAATGGGGAATTTACCATAACTCAAAAATGCAAAAACGTCCGCGAAAAAAGCGGAACGTCCGAACGGGGGTCCACATTCAAGGACCACGAAATTAATAATCATCGGGTTCAAGCGTGGTCTTTGCACTCGAATCCGTTTCTTCCACCGCCGTCTCAGATTCCTTTACCCATTCCTCCCAGAAAGGACACTCATCCAGCTCCCTTTCAATTACCAGTTCACTGCGCGCTATTGGGAATCGAAAAACCTCCAGTCCGGAGTAATTAAAAACATTGCATCTGAACGCGATGTATGACGTGTCTTCAAGATTATCCACAATTTTTCCCTCATCGAGAATTTCGAGGTGACGGCAGTTGACGCATGTTTTTATTTTTTTGAACTGGCTCATTGTAGTATCCCACTTAAATTATATTATAAAATCACGAATACGCAAAATGGAACCCCCCAGGGAGTACAATTATTAATCTTGACATATGTAACCCCTGTCCCTGCAATGTGTAAACCTTGTCCGTGGACAAAACAGCCGGGTGCCGCCCATACATCAGTCCCGGCTTTATGGGTGTTTGCCGCGAAGTTGCGCATTTCACCCACAAATCCCGCTTCGCGTGATGTGTGGGCGGCACCCGAGTTGGACTATTGAAAAAGTATATATGTAGGGGCAGCCCTTTGTGGCTGCCCAAGGGATGGCATAAATGCAGGGCAACCATGGGGGAAACTGTCTCAGAACTAATAAACATCTAGTAAATATCCTGTGAATATCTAACAATTTTGTGCTGTGTTTTGTGCTGCGGGCATCCTGCCTGCATCTTTTCAAATCTTAAGTTAAATCAAGAAATGCAGGCAGGATGGGCTGTTGAAAAAGGGTTAATAGACCAGAAAATCATAATAAAACTATCAAGTATATTCAATGTCATTCCGGGCTTGACCCGGAATCCATCTTCAAGCCTGGAAGACGTGGATTCTGAATCAAGTTCAGAATGACAATTTGCCATCTTTGAGGGAAGATAAAATTAAAACAGGG
>JAGGVT010000051.1 GCA_021157815.1 bacterium
CGGGTTATGACGACAGATCGAATCTGTTCCAAATCTTCGAATTCACCGACAGTTCGGGCTATGATTTCCCGCTTGTCCACGGTCACTCGACCGCCTGTTTGCTCGATGTTTTCTTCTGCCAGACGTTGCATCACTGTCTGGAGCGGCAAATTGTGTTTTTCCATTGCGAGGGGATCGAGTTCAATACGAATCTCCCGCTTTAGTCCGCCGATTATCTCCGTACCGGCTACGCCTTGCACAGCAAGGATTCGATCCTGTAACCAGTTGTCCGCCCATTCGCGCAGTTCAACAGGTCCCATGCGGTCGGAACTAACAGTCAATTGCATGACAGGCAGTTGCGAAGGGTCTGACTTAAAGACAAACGGTGGATTAATATCCTCGGGAAGGTTCTGTTCGGCGCGTGTTAGAGCGGCAAGCACATCCTGGAATGCAATGTCCACGTCGGTGCCGTACTCGAAGTTTACATCCAGCGAATACAGTCCTTCGCGACAGGTGGACTCCAGAGAATCCAGACGATCAACCGTGGCTATAATGCGTTCAAGCGGGTCGGCGATGTCTTTAATGAGTTCTTCCGGGGTTGCGCCTGACCATCGGATTTGAATTTTTATTAGAGGATATGTGACATCGGGAAGGTAACTTACAGGCATTTGGAATAAGCCGAACATTCCCAGCACGACCAGAGCCAATGTAATGGCTCCCGTGGCTAAGCGACGTTTGACAGTATATTCCGTAATTCTCATTCGCCAGCTACCTCATCCGCAGACGATTGAGAGGCGGCAGGCTTCATAGATTTATCCTTCGGAGTTGAACTGCTTTTATCCCCGTCCTTGCCAATGATTTTTATGGCTTGGCCGTCGCGCAGCTTTGCATTGCCAGCTACAATCACCTTATCACCCGGTTCAATGCCCTTGATTATCTGCACCACATTTTCCTGACGAATTCCGAGTTCCACTTCACATTGTTGAGCTTTGCCCTGATCTGCAATGAAGACAACGTTCACGCCCTTTGTGGTGGTCAACACCGCATTGGCGGGTACCAGAGCCGCATTCTCTGCTTTCTGAAGTTCGAGCGTCAACCGGGTGAACATGTTCGGCAGAAGTTCGGCTGATTCAGTAAGACGGGCTTCGATAGTCCGTGTCCGCATCACCTCATCAAGCTGCGGATAAACGAGTTCCACTTCAGCTGCAAATATTTTCCCCGGTATGGCATCGAACGAAGCCTTCAGTTTAAGCCCCGGCTTCACAGCGGCGACATGTGCTTCGGGGACGGCAAATCGCAGCACCAGCGATTCGGGAGCATACATCTCAATAAGAGGAGCCCTGGCGGAAACAAGGTCACCGTAGCGGACATGCACTTTTGTGATAATCCCATCGAACGGAGCGGTAATGATCAATTCTGCGAGGTGAGTTTTTGCAAGTTCCAATTTGGCGGATGCTTCTTTCACCATGCTCGACTGTATCTCAATTTCTGACAGCGTGGGACCAACCTTGAGAATCCTCAGCGTTTCCCGGGCTGCGGCAAGTTCCGCTTCAGCTACTACCATGCGCTCCCGAGCCTGATCAACGCTCTGTTGAGATGTGAATTTCCGTGCGAATAGTTCCGTTTCACGTTCATGGTTCTTACGGGCTTCCTCAAGCGTTGCCTGCCATCGCTGGACATTTGCTTCAGCCTTGTCGATTTCCTCGGGACGCGCTCCAGCTTTCAGGTCGGCTAGTTTTGCCTGCGCGACCGCCAAGGTGGCTTCGCTCATCTGAACTTCGGCTCGATAGATTGCGCGATCAATCTCCACGAGTTTCTCACCGGCTTGCACAACGTCACCCTCCCGACGGGGGCAGTTCGTGATTGGGCCTTCCTTGGTAGCGGCAATTACAGCGGATTCGATAGCCACGACCTCACCGCTCAGTTCCAGTGTGTGAGAAATGCTGCCATAACGCACTTCCTGCACCTCGACCGGCAGCGGCTTGGGTTGTTTTGCCTCGCTGGTTGACGATTGGGACGATCTGCCAAACAGACCGTACCAAATTGCACTCACTGCAACGACAACCACTATCAGTATAAGCATGATTCGTTTGTTTTGAGGATTCATGATCACCCACTTTAGACTTTTCAGACAGTTACTTCAAAAACAATTGCCCAGGCAAATCATACAATCATTTTATATGAAATCCAAATTTAGCCTCCCTGAAAAGCGCCTTTGGGTGCGGGAGATGTATCATGTCTTGATTTAATTGGAACTGAACTTGTTGTCCTAACAAGCCTGTGTTTTTGAAGCCAGGTTTGCACACACCCCATTATGGAGAAATGCTTCTTATACTCTCAGCCGATTTCCTGTATCTCAAAGGAAATAATGCATCCACTGGTTTTACCGTTATCATTCAACGGTTCAATCATCGCTCGGATTACATTTCTATCCCACAAGAATCTAACCGAATCAACAGATTTAGAATCAGACATGCTCGAATCCACAACCTGTAAAATCTCACCGGGCAAAACCTCAGATATATCCGTTCCCGGCATGACATGGCGTAATGCCGGTATGGTTTTTTTGGCGGTATTGTTTGTCAAAGCGATTTCCCGATTGCCGGTAATCCCAATTACAGCAACAGGCAGCCTTTCCAATATTTCCTGTGACAAATCAAGTGATACCGATTGAGATGATACAAGTTGAGCCAGTCGCTCATTTAAAAGCGTTAATTCCTCGTTTTGCTCAATTGTTCTTTGTGTCAGCTCTTTGTTTTCAATGGTTAAAGTATAATGGCTCAGGCACTGATAGATGGCAGTGATGATTTCATCTTTATTTATCGGTTTGCTGAAATATCGATAAACCTCGCCTTTGTTGATCGCATCTACAACAATACCCAACTCAGCCTGTCCTGTAAGTATAACGCGGACAATATCGGGATGCAGGTCCTTTACAATTGAGAGAAATTCGATACCGGTCATACCGGGCATATTCTGGTCAACAATAACCAATTCCACCTGGTTGTCATTCAGGATTTCCAGCCCCTCTTCACCGCCCGGGGCGGTAAGGAGTGTAAAATCCTCTTTATGCACCAATCGTGACATGGCATCCAATATGCTTTGCTCATCGTCAATTAGTAAAACTGTCTTGTTATTCATATTAAACTCCTGATTCAAAATATATCATTCCTTGAAACAAATCTATTCACAGCATTATAATTCCTGCTTCATCATGCCCAAAAATGGTCGGGCGCTTGAACCTCGATTGGCTCTTCAACGCCAACGGTCATGGCATAGTTTTTCAAACGCTCCCGCATTACATTTGAAACTTCCTGGCCTTTTGTAATTAGCAGCAATCCATCCCTATTCACCACATTTTGCCCCAGTATCATCCCGGTTGTCAGTTCACCAACAGTAACAGATTTGAGTACATATTTTTTCTGCTCCCTGATAGTCTCCTTTAGCGCTTTCAGCATTTCAGGATCATAACGTTCTGAATATTCCTCCATCTCCGCGATTGCAGCCGTTTTTGTGAAACCACCGGACTCTAGTGTGTCTAAATCAAGAGCAACCTTCAGCAGTCTCGCACCCAAAGTGATTTCCTTCCCGCTTGAGCCAACCTTCGAGAAATCGGATTCATCGAAATTTTTCTCCTGGTTGGCAATAATTTCAGCAATTATCTCCAACCTTGGTATGTTGGTGATTATGTCGTGGGCAATACCGGGATGGGATGCCATCATTTGCGTTTCATCGTCGCTTAATGCCTTCTCCAGATACCTTTTCTCCAACACTGAGGACGGAACTGCGACACATCCAACCTGTGACAGCATAGCCGCAACTTCGTAATGCCACGGATTTTCCAGTTTCAAGTACTTTGCCATCTGCGCCACAGTTGATTTGACTCGGGATGCTCTACCGAAAGCCACCGGATTAACAAGCGAAAGGACATCCGTTAACATCTTTATGCTTCCTTTAAGCGTTTTTTCCAATATCTCCCGTTCAGCAGTGATTAGATTATACTGCCTGATACCGGCATCCAAAACGCCTTTCATTGTGTCAGGATCACATGGTTTTACCAGAAAACGGAATATGTTGCCTTTATTCACTGATTCTATTGCCGCCTCAAGATCCGCATTTCCTGTCAGCATAATGCGGACTGTATCCGGCAATTCCAACCTTACTTTAGAGAGAAATTCTATTCCATCCATGCCGGGCATTCTGAGATCAGAAACAACCACTGGATAAGACCCGTTACCGGCTAACTTGGCTAATCCCTCCGCACCTCCCGGCGCTGTATCAACATCGTATAGTTTCCGCAAGTTCCTTGAATAAGCCATAAGAATGTTTGGGTCATCATCGACAAAAAGGATTTTGTTTTTCATGCTTTCACCCCTTCTGAAATTGTTTCCATACAGATATTACGCCAATCCTCGAGATGATCTGACAGTCCCAAACTCACCAGGTAATCAAGATCTAAATTTACAGTATTATCGATGCCTTTTTCTTTATGCATCAGTTCGTTGGAGAAGTAATTCGCCGCATGAACACAAGTCAAAGGTTGAAAGGAAAGCGTTGGGGCATCGCTCGGATTGTGATGATATGCAACTGATTCGAGCACGGAATCAGACATCCCCCAAAGCCCCAGCAGGTAAGCTCCAACATCGGCATGTGTTGAACCCAGCACCGATTTTTCCGCTTCTTGAATTGGTATATGCTTTGTTTCTTGAGCTTTTAGTATCTTGTTATACTGTTTAGGTAAATTTGACGCGAGAATCATTTTTCCGCAATCGTGAAGCATTCCCGCAATGAACGCACTTTCTATTATTTGAGTACTGGCTTTTTCCGACGCCGCAATCTTTTTTGCCATTGCGGCTACTTCCATGCTGTGTTGCCAAACCGGCTGAAACTGAAAATCACCCGATTCCTTGTCAAATTCAGTGAATATGTGCACAGAGAGAACCATGGTTTTAATTGTATCAATGCCAAGTAACCTTACGGCCTGGCCGGGATTGGTAATGCGCGTTGGGAATCCGAAAAATGAGGAATTGACAAGTTGAAGGATCTTCGCGGTCATTCCAACGTCGTTTTCAACGATTTTACTGACTCTGTTCATATTGACTTCAGTGCATTTAAGTTCCTTGTTAAGGTCCACGTACAATTGAGGCAGACTCGGCATTGAGGTCATCTTTGTAATTGTCTTCATCAACTGCCCATTTGCAAGTATATTCCTGAGTAACAACGCCCGTGATATTACTTCCTTCAACTTGGTTGCTTCGCATGGCTTCGATAAATACTGGTGAACTGACCCCAGAGTTTTTACCACAGCTTCCATTTCCGAGTGTCCGGAAAGTACAATTCGTACAACATCGGGATGTCCTTCTCTTACCTTCTCAAGGAGTTCAGCCCCATCCATTCCCGGCATGCGCATGTCCGATATAATTACATCAAAATGATCCTTCTCCATCAGCTCCAGTGCTTCTTTTCCGCCTCCTGCAAATGACATATCCCATTCATCCCTCATGGGACGCAGCATTCGTCTCAAACCATCAAGAATTTTCGATTCATCATCAACAAAGAGCAGTTGCTTCTTCATTAGGTGCACTCTCCGTGTTATCAAGGTCTTCGATAAAAGGAAGCCGGATTATGAAAGTTGTTCCCTTACCCATTTCTGTTTCAAAAGTCAAGCTACCCTGATGATTTTTAGTAATTGCGCTGTGACTAATTGCCAGTCCCTGGCCGGTTCCTTTGCCTACTTCCTTTGTTGTATAAAAATGGTCAAAGACATGGCTCCTGGACTCTTCCGGAATACCCGTTCCGGTATCGGAAATCCGTATCTCCACCCATTCATCATCTCGATGTGTGGTGATTTTTATCTCCCCCAGTTTGCCTGTCTCATCACCGATCGCGTCTTCGATGGCTTGTGCGGCGTTGATAATAATATTCAACAACACCTGGCCAATTTCGCTGCCCTTGCACACAACCAGTGGCAGGTCAGGATCCAACTCCAATTTCATTTCTGAAACATATTTCCACTCATTACGGGCAACTGTAGCGGTACTTTCGATAATACGATTCAGGTTTTCAGACTTTTTCTCATTTACATCAGGATGGGCAAAGTCCTTCATCGCCCGTACGATGTCACTCACCCTTCCAAGGCCATCAAGGGATTGTTCAATAGCTTTTGGAATATCCTCACTCAGGAATTCAACATCAATTTCATCAGCCAAGTCAGTTATTTCAGGAAGAAGATCATTCGTGTCGCTGCCTTCTGTCAACGCTTTCTCCAGCTGTCGATACTTCTCAATCAATCTTGACAGGTCTTTGAACGAATCCTGAAGGAATCTGGTGTTATCACTTACAAATTGCGTTGGAGTGTTAATCTCGTGAGCGATTCCCGCAGCCAGCTGCCCTATCGACTGCAATTTCTGGCCCTGTGAAAATTCGGTTTCAAGAATTCTACGCTCAGTGATATCTTGTATTGTGCTTACCCAGCCGATTCTGCTGCCGCTTTTGTCCTGTAACGGTATTGTGTTATGTTCCGCGAAGAAAATCTCCCCTCCCTTTCGTTTCATCTTTACATCATAAGCATGCATGACTCCCTTTTTGGAAATGGCCTTAAAAAGTTTCTTTTTATAATCTTCAAAACCATTTGATTTGGGAAACAGGAAATCAAATGATTTCCCTGTAAGTTCTTCCTTTGAAAATTCGAAAATCTCCACTGCCGCCGCATTACAGTCTGTTATTTTCAGTGTTTCGGAATCCAGCACAAAAACGGCACTTCGCAGACTGTCAATTATGCTTTGCACAAATCTACGATTCTCCACTAACGTAACTTCAATTCTTTCGCTTTCAAGAAATATCCCTATTTGTTCACCTATAATATTTATCATGTTTCTTTCCTCCATCAGGAAAGATCCTTCATCCATCTCATTCTTATCCTCCAGATAGCAAACCTCTATTTTACCTATTGGCTCTCCGTCAACTGTTATATCCCTGGTTAGTTTCCACTGGCTATCCTTAAAATTCCCTGTATGATATTGCTTTCCATCGATTGTTATTGCAGCACAGGTTATTGATGTATGTTTCCAGCCGGAAGGTATTGTCTCAACTATCTCTTTCATTTTTTCATGAAACGAATAATCAGCCGAAGCTAGAATCCTTGATACGCCATAAAGGCAATTCATTTCCTTGATTCTTTTATTCAGCTCACCTGTACGCTCCTCCACTTTTTGATCAAGATATTTGTTCATCACTGTAACTTCATCAGCCTGTCTGGCAAGACGTTTGTTATTTTCGGTTAAAACGGTTTCCCACCTGCGCACCACTCGAATAACCACAATCCAACTTATGAGTAAAAGCGGGATGAGAAAAGCCACCGCTGCAATGTGCAGGTAAGTGTTATTTTGTTTGAGACTCAAACTGGCAACTGCCGCTTCGTTAAGTTCGAAGTTGATCTTATCCATGCCATCTGCATAGATCTGTCTTTGCTTTTTGTATTCATCGCCAAACACAAGCGCCTTTGCCTCATCGACATAACCCTCCCGAATCAGATCAAAAGCGCGATTATCCATCTCAACAAGTTTTACTCTTGCAACGTCGGTCATGGCATATGATTCACTTTGAAATGCCTTTGGGGCTTGTTTAATGGCTTCCTTAATTGTCACATCCAACTCAGGCGTATATCGGCGATATCGCTTCTCCCATTGAAGATCACCAGTTGCAGCCGCCATCTGCACCGACATATCAAGAACATCGTTCAGGTAAATGATAGAGGCACGCAATTTATGAAACTGGGAATGAACAGCCATGTCTCTGGCGAACCTGGATATACCTTGTGTGTACATCCACTTTTGATTCTCATATTCATCACTGGATAAAAGCGCTTTGGCTTCATCAACGTTTCCCTGACGAACCAAATCGAAAGCCTGTTTCTCCATTTCTACAAGTTTTATATTAGCCATATCGAATATTGTCGCCATTTTACTGTCATACGTCTCTGGCGCGATTGCAATAGCCTCTTTGATAACGGCATCCAGCTTCGGCTCATATTCAAGATAACG
>JAGGVT010000150.1 GCA_021157815.1 bacterium
ATAATCAGCGCTTTTTTCAGAGTGCATGCCTCGATAGCCCTGACAATTACCCCGCCACCGGGCCTGACACCGCCATTTTCCACAGGCCAGATGGGATCATAATTTGTCGCTATGAATTCGGCATTGTTTACCCAGATTTCATGCTGCGCTCGCTCAAGCCGCTGGAAAGTGAAATTTAAATCCTGTCCAACGGTAACGTAATCCGCTTTAGTTGAATCATCGAATTCAACAATATTAAATCCGGCATCAATCAAAGCAAGCCTTAATCCATCGCCGCCAACAACAAGGACATTCGCGCCATTTGGCGATTTCTGTTTGAGATATCTCGCGGTAGCAATGGATGATGTCATGATATCGTCCGGGAGAGCATCGACTCCCGCGGCTTTCAGCCTGTCAGCGAAAACCTGCTGCACCTGAGTCGCGTTGTTTGTAAGGTATTTCACCATGAACCCGTTGTCTTTCAGCCATTGAATAGATTTCGCCGCGTTTTCAACCGGTTCTTTTCCACGATAGATTACACCGTCTATGTCGAGAATTACTAGTTTCATGGCGGATATAATAACATGAGATTGCTTTTTGCTGTAGGGGCGCCGCTTGGAAGCCGTCTCAAAACCTGTCTTTCCTGTCATACTGAACATAGTGAAGATTCTATTCGCGATAACGTACATATTTCTCATCAGATATAATCATTAACTCAGTCGCATATAGATTCTTCGCTTCGCTCAGAATGACACAAAATCACATAACTCAAGCTAAACAATTACAATCCGTTCTGATAGAATAATGCCATGGAAACATCACAGTACAAAACAGCGTATAAAGAAAGAATCGACACGCTGAAAAAACAGATGAAGGATGCCCTTGCAAGCATTTCAGAAATACGGGGGCATCTTTGACTTTCCAGCTTTAAGAGAAGAGATAAAAAAACTTGAAACAGACGCCGTCAAACCGGATTTTTGGGATGATCACGAGAAAGCCCAGAAACAATCCCAAAAGCTTTCATCAATAAAATCGAAGGTTGAATTATGGGATTCCCTTTCTGAGCGAGGGGATGAAAATAACGAGCTGCTCAATATGATTCTGTCTGAATGGTCGCCTGAATTATTCGCTGAGTTGGAAAGCAATATCAGCGATTTCCTTGAAGACCTTGAAAAAGCTGAGGTCTCAAATCTTCTAAGTGATGAGAATGATTCAAAAAACGCGATATTTTCAATTCAAGCTGGCGCTGGCGGAACCGAGGCATGCGACTGGGTAGCAATGCTTCTAAGAATGTATCTATATTACGCGGAACGCCATAAATACAAAGTTGATTTTATCGAGGAGACTGTTGGCGATGTGGCTGGCATCAAATCCATTACGTTTCTTGTCAAAGGTGAATACGCTTTTGGCAATTTGAAGGGTGAGCGAGGGGTTCATCGCCTTGTTAGAATATCTCCATTTGACGCTAACAAACGCAGGCATACCAGTTTCGCCGCCATTGAAGTTTTCCCTGAAATCAGCGATGATATTGAGATTGAAATCAATGAAAACGATTTGAAAATAGACACATACAGGGCATCCAGCGCGGGAGGCCAGCATGTCAATAAAACCGACAGCGCGGTAAGGATTACACATCTTCCATCCGGGATTGTTGTCCAGTGCCAGAATGAAAGGTCGCAGCATAAAAACAAGGATGTGGCATTGAAGGTTCTAAAGGCGCGCCTATATGAAAAGGAACGAAGAGAGCAGGAATCTTTAAAGAATGAAGTTCGAAGTGACCATAAGGAAATAGCGTTCGGCAGCCAGATTAGAAATTACGTATTTCATCCGTACCAGCTTGTCAAAGACGTCCGCACTGGATATGAAACGGGTAATATACAAGCGGTAATGGATGGTGAAATAGACAATTTCATCGCAAAATATTTAAAATGGCAATTATCGGAAAACAAATCGGAATAGAGAAAAGCAATGGCTTCAAGCGACATACTGTTTGATAATTCCAAACCCAGAGTCATTGGAATTCTAAACATGACGCCTGACTCTTTCTATGATGGCGGCCAGTATTTTGCATTTCAGGATGCCATAGCAAGAGTCGCCACCATGGTCAAAGTCGGCGCTGACGCTGTTGATATAGGCGGTGAGTCAACTCGTCCCGGAAGCGATCCTGTGAGTCTGGATGAGGAACTTAACCGTGTTATTCCAGTTGTTAAGGCGATTAGCGGACGTTTTGATATCTGCATATCAATCGATACACGCAAGGTTCGGGTGGCAATAGAAGCGGTTAAAGCCGGAGCTCATATAGTCAATAATGTTGACGGCTTAAGAGATGAAAAAATGGCGAAATACATTGCAGATACGGGTTTGCCTGTTATTATCATGCACATGCATGGAGAACCTGAAACGATGCAGGTTAATCCACTCCATGGTGATCCTGTTCATGAGATAAAAGCATTCTTCGATGATAAAATCGCTTTATGCGAAAAACTGGGCATTAAGAAATTTATTCTGGATCCGGGTATCGGGTTCGGGAAAACGTTTGAGCAGAATCTTTCAATCATTAGAAATATCCCGAGTTTAAAATGCGATGGTATTCCTTTGTTAATCGGACACAGCAATAAAGAATTCATTGGCAGAATTACAGGCCGCAAGATGGATTCCAGAGTTTACGGCACAAACGCAATTACAACTCTTGCAATATATAATGGAGCGGATATTGTAAGAGTCCATGAAATAGTTTCGGCTCGCGATGCCGCATCCATTGCAGTTGCGGTAAGAGAAGAAAGGATTGGGACCAATGGCTGATTGTATAATAAGTCTTGGAAGTAACGTTGATGACCGTTTGGAGAATATCCGGAATGTTCTCAACAGCATGACAGTATTTTTTCGAATGAGCCGGCTTTCAAGCATCCATGAAACTGAACCTGTCGGATATCCGCATCAGGGCTGGTTTATTAACATTGCAGCCAGAGGTTTTTTCGATGGCGACCCGCTTGAACTTCTACAGCTCATTATGGAAATTCAGGACAGCGCTGCCAATGAAAAGAAGTTTAAAAACGCTCCGAGAAAAGTTGACATTGATATCATTGTCTTTGATGATTTTATTATCGACACCAAAGAGCTGATGCTTCCTCATCCTAAAATGACTGAAAGATTATTCGTGCTTATTCCGCTGAAGGAAATATGTCCTGACTTTGTTCATCCAGTCAGCGGTTATTCAATTGGCAAACTGATTGAAGAATGCCCTGACAAGTCAATTGTAAAATCTCGTGGACGATTGTAACGCTAATAAACACTGGTGATTAAAATATTTCAAATGATTGACAATCCATTCGACATACTACTTATAACTGTTTACGCCGGCTATTTCCTTACCGCCTTTCTAACACTGCACCTCATTAAGAACATCGGATTTAGCGGAGTCCTTGTCGGCATTTTCGCAAACGCCCTGATACACCTGAATCTGATTATTAACGGGGAGCGATTATTCCTTGGCAAAATGCCTGCCGGAATCGATGTTCTCAAGGGATTGCTTTTTTTAGTTATCCTGAATGTGGTTATTACAGTTGGAACATATTTCATACTCCGCTCAAAAAATCGCTCCTATAAAATCCCGACCGCTTTGGCTTTGCTTATATCCTCGATATTTTTCTGGGACTGTTATATCCCCGCGTTTTTTGCGCTAATCGTACTTGCCACTCCGGCATCCGAGTACAGTTTGGATTAATCACTCTTGATATTACCATTATGCTGGCATATGATTTAATAACTGGTTATTTAAAAACTCGATTTCAATCAGTTAATGGATGGTTATTTAATCGTGGCTAAATTGAAACTTGCCCTCATACAAATGGAACTTGCGGAGGCTGATCCGCCGCAGAATACTGAAAAAGCAATCAGCTTCATGGATAAAGCATCGAAGGAGGGCGCTGACCTTATTATTCTGCCGGAACTTTGGCCAATTGGTTTCGCGCCTTTGCACCTTAATGATGTCGCTGAAGCGCCAAATGGCCCCTCTGTGAATATCGTTCGCGACTGGACAAAGGATAAAGGTTGCTTTGTTCTTGCCGGCTCGATTCCTGAACTGACTCCTGAGGGAATCTACAACAAATCATACTTGTTCGGTCCCAAGGGGCAGGTGCTGGGTGAATATTCGAAACTGCATCTTTTTGATTTGATGGGTGAAAAGGACACTTTTGTCGCCGGGGATAAAATCATGACTGCCGATGTCAAGGGATTCACAGTGGGAGTCATGATTTGCTATGACCTCCGATTCCCTGAACTGGCGCGGGAATACGCGCTTAACGGCGTCGATTTGCTTATCGTCCCCGCGTTATGGCCCGATGCCAGAATCGGACATTGGGATATTCTCCTGAGAGCAAGGGCGATTGAGAATCAGTTATTTGTCGCGGGATGCAACGGTGTCGGCAACATGACTGACCTGTATTTCCCCGGACAGTCGATGATTGTGAATCCGTACGGCAACTCAATCAACGAGCCTGATAATCGTGAGAGTCTGATTATTCGTGATATAAATTCAAATGAGATAAAGAAAGTCCGCGATTTGGTCAAGTATGTGGATGACCGTCGCGATGATGTTTATTGAGGTGTAAAACAATGAGCGCCAAACCGGAAGAGAAAGAAAGGCAATATTTGAGGAATATCAAGGTTAAGGGATTTAAGTCTATCCGTGAAATGGA
>JAGGVT010000221.1 GCA_021157815.1 bacterium
AGAAACGACTTTAAATTCGGCTGTGTTTTTATTTGAGTGTAGTAAAACAACAAGAGATCGAATTTATAAACCTCGGGTGCCGCCCACACATCACGTCTTTTTGTGATTTGTGGGTGAAATGCGTAACATTGCTGTAAACACCCATAAAGCTGGGACGGCTGTATGGACGGCACCCGGTTTAATAGTATTTAGGTAGCCTGAAATATCGAAAGTCGAGTTCAAGGTCATGTATAATATCGCCATTGCCGGAGGTAAATTATCGATATTGATTTCCTAAATAATGAAGACATCAGGCGGTTTCGCAATCTTGATAAAATCTTCCTTAAATCGCGCGATGAGTTACGCCACGAATTCTCCGATTACTTCGTCAAATATCACGCGAGGTTAATTCGAGAAAGCGGCTATTTATCCTGCGTTCTCAATTATGTCCGGTGGTTTTCCGATCTGCTTGAGGCTGATGAAAAAGACATTCTGGATGTCGGCTGCGGGTTTGGCGTTTATACATTGATGTTCGCTTTCTTCGGCGCAAGGCGGGTTTACGGCGCTGACCACAACGAGGAAAAAATTGCACTGTTTGAAAAACTGCTTGCGGGAATCCAACCTGAAATGAAAAATGTGAATCCATCTTTGCAGGATGGTCTCACACTCAATTACGAAAGCGGCAAGTTCCCGGCGATTTTTGTCAAGGATGTCATTTCACACGTGCGTGAACTCGCGGGATTTCTGGATGAGATGTCGAGGCTTCTCGCACCCGGCGGTTTGATTCTCATTACGGATGAAAACAACGCGCTTGAATTCGCGGGAAAGAGAGAACGTCGCGAAAAATGGCTCGCGTGGGAGAGTAGGGGAGTTAAAGCGGAAGAACTGAGAAAAGACGAACCTCATCAAACCTATTTTGAAATGAGAAGAGAGGATATCGCGAATCACATTTCAAACCTGGATTTACCGTCCAGCGATATCGACCGCGATAAGCTGCTCGACAAATTAGCGTCAATGACCAAGGGGCTATGGGGAGATGAAATTGCTCAGGGTGTAAACCAAATTCTTGAATCGGGTGAATTGAAAATCAAACCGGAATTTTTATATCGCCATCCACGAACAGGCGAATTCATGGAGCGTGAATTTAATCCGTTCGAACTAGCGAACGAGATGGGCAATCACGGCATTAATGCCAGAGTTGTGCCGGCACGATTTTTTACGCAAAAGCCAATGCTCAATTTTGCGGGAAAAGCGATTAGCGCGTTGCATCCGCTTTCGATTTACATCCAGCCGAATTTTTATATCCTTGGTGAAAAACGGTAATTTTGTGCTGCGGGCATCCTGCCTGCATCTGTTTAGATATTAAGTTACATCTCAAGATGCAGGCAGGATGCCCGCAGCACAAAATCAATGTTCATTTATGCACAATTGTTTTCTACAAAGTCGGGGGATTGCCCTCAACGATATTCACCGGCGCTTTGAAAATGAATTTCTCCGCAAGGCCGATGTGCACATTGCGTGACAACGTTGATGTAAACTCACCCTCAACCGATTCACCCATTGTCTGCGACATGTGAACAATTGAAATGTCGATTGAGTCGCCAACGAAAACATCCCTGTCATCATTAACATCCATCCATGTCATAAAAACGCTTGATGCGAGATCCTGAGAGATATTGTATTGCCCTCCCGCGCTGGTCTGATAGATGTCACTGATCTTCAGTGCGACATACGGTTTGAAATCGGTTGTGATAATGTCGTTCAAATCAATCGATTTCGGAACGAAATAAATCCAGATTGAATTGTCAAGCGGAGTGCCTGCGGTGTCGGTATATACAACAGCGTAAATATCTCGAATGGCAAGGTCAACGGTCATGCCGTCAACCTCGGTGTTGGCGTAATAGATTGGGTCGATTACGAATCCGGGATAACCAAAATAACCTCCGCCACCATCGCCGGTGCAGCCGTAAAGTGACATCAGAAGAATGACAGTTATGAATGCATAGGTAATCTTTTTCATGATGAAGCACCATCCGTTAGTGTTATAATTACTTGTGCCCTGAGGCACTTTTATATTTTAAATTCTACTAAATTGGATTGCAAATCAAATTACTTATTTATTAATAATTACACGAGTAACCAAATGAACGATTCATCGATAAAAACCAGGCCCACAGCAATTATTCTCGTTATAGGAAATGAAATCCTGAATGGTAAAACTCTCGATACAAATTCGCGGTTTTTCGCTGATAAATTGTTTATGCGTGGAATCAATGTTATCCGCCGCCTGACAATTCCTGATACCATTGATATAATAATTGAGGAAGTCAGAAAGAACTCGCAGATTTGCGATTTTCTTTTTTCGATGGGAGGTATAGGTCCAACACCGGATGATTTAACCCGACAGGCTTTCGCCGATGCGTTTAACCTTCCGCTGGTTCGTAACCCGGAAGCTGAAAGGATAATGAGGGAATATTGTGGTGAGCGTATTAATGAGATTCGATTACGAATGGCTGACCTGCCGGAAAACTGTGAATTGATTCCAAACCCAAACTCCAGCGCGCCGGGATTTATCATTAACAATTGTTTCGTGTTGCCGGGAGTGCCTGAGCTGCTTGAAAGCATGTATGAGGAAATAGAGCATAAACTGCCTTCACTGCCTCGTTTCATGAAGAAAATGAAAACAGATTTTTTTGAAGGAGATTACGCGGATATCATGGAGGAAGTTCAGCGAAAATTCCCGGAGGTTCAAATAGGTTCCTACCCCGCGTTTAGTAATCCGGATTACAACAATGAGCTTACTTTTGAGAGTTATGAGGAAACGCGTGTTAATGATGCGATGGCGGAATTCAATATGATGCTTAAAGATATGTGATTTAAGGTTTAATTATCAACCTCAATATAATAATTATCAAAACTGGCCCAGGACCCGGCACAGACATACAGGCCGGCGAATCCTGAACTCAGGTCATTCCCCACTTTTATCTTTTTCACCTTTTTGTTATTTACATATAGCCTGAACTCATTGCCCTTTGCCTGAATCTCGATCCGGTTTTCCTGATATGGTTTCATGTTTGAGATGTAGCTCTTTTCCACCAGCGTTTCAAATCCACCCTTGTAACGGTAAAGAGCGTAAAAGCCATCGGGTGATAAATCAAACAGGTAAAATCCCTTTTCCGAACCTCTGAAGACAAGGCCATTGCCCTTCATCGGATGCCCACCCTCGAACCGGATATCAACACCCATCGTGAAATCGTAAATATCAAGATCAATGTCCGGTACATAAACATCGATATGCTTATCCCGGTTGTCCACGTGATAACGCCCATTCTCGTAATATTGCCGACGGTTGCCGTAATCATCGCTTGTTTCACCGGCGGGGAATCTTGCGGGATACTCGAAATCATCAAAGATAATTGTTTCACTGCCATCCGCGTTTTCAATATTCACCATCATATTAGGGTCGTTGTCATACAGGTATAATTCTGAATTATTCACGGTGTTGGTAGGAGTGCCATAGTGCCAGTGATTCTTCACGGCGAGAAACGAAACACTGCGCGATTTGCCATCGAATTTGATGGTTTTGACAATTCCGAGAATTTCATCCTGGTTATCTTCATTATAGCTATAGAAAATAGCTTTTAGGAAATGGTCGCCGACTCTTGAAAATAACAGGATTAGTTTGGGGAATTCGTGCTCAGGGTTTGAGGACATGGATAGACTGGCGCGAGTGCAGTCAAGATTGCCAATTTTTTCTTCTTTCAATTCGATATCCTCTGACATGGATATTTCAAAAAGAGTTTCATTGGCAAACTCGATTAGAGAAAGTCCCTTTACCGGGAAGAAACTTAAAAATAACTCGGCATTGTCAGGATGATTTGATTTGATTCCAATCAGGTAGTCACCGCGCTCGGAGATTTCACCATTGTCTGTAACTACCCATCCATCGGGGATTTCAAGAGTAAATCCAAAGATTCGCTGATGGTAAACATTGTCGCTGATATCGTAGATTGCCTCAGCAGACCATGCCCACATGCCTATGCAGATGGCGATAAGAAGAGTGAAATATGCAATCGCGTATGTGAAGCGCATACGTAATAAAATCGTGTTTTGGGAGCTGATGGTTATTCATTAATCTTAACGTTTAAAAGGATTTTGGTTGATTTCATACCACTATTAATGCTATAAATATACTTAATTTAAAAGAGTCTGGGGAGTTTCATTAGTATTGAATCGATTTTAAAGGATTGGTTTTCCTCAGAGAGGGAGTTATATCCTCTCAAAAGAATTAATTACCGGGATAATGAAGTTCGGTAATAGTAGTATATCCATAACATTAGGCCTAAGTACTTAATTTTAAAGCTATCTATCAACTCTTGGAGGTTAGTCATGTTTAGATTTATCACTACCCTTTGTTTGGTTTTGATGCTTGTGGCAATGGTCACAGCATGTTCTTCAGGAGGTGGAAGTATCATACCGGATGGCCCGGATGGATTTTCTGCATCATCCCAACTGCCGGTTTATCTCAATCCTTCGACTGAAGGTGTCAAATCAGGGACTGGTGTTCTGGGTGTTTACCAGATTGTAATCGACAATAGTTCGTTGAACTATGATGTGGTTCCGCTCAGGTATTCAAGTTTTGTGCCAAGAGAGTTTGAGACGGATTTAACTCTGGCACTAACGACATCTTTCTGTCATGATTGTTTCAAAGTTAACGGCGTTACACTTAACGCTAGCGAAAATATCCTTCTGGACGTTGGAGTAAAACACCCCTTCCCGCAAGTTACAACCTTGCCGGCACCGAGGCCGCAGCGACCTGACTTGCATGTATTCGATGTCGAGGGAATTGTTGTGGTTGAAGGTAACACAGGTTTCCCACGATCAGGAATAACACTGAATCCTGATTTCGTAGTTAATCCTGAAGGCTTTACCAGTGTCTTTGACGCTGCGATTGACAGTCTTGGCGGTTCTTTCACAACCGCGGCTAACGCTCATCCGTTCAAGATTCTCAGTATGGGCAATTATGTCAATCCGAGCGATGATATTGGCAACTATGACCCAAGCAGCCTGAACGGATACCCCAGTCCGAGCGGTATCATGAATCCAACAGGATTTAACGTAATGAAAGGCGGATGTGATTACTTCAATACAACATACGAATTGAAATCAGAGGGAACATCAACCAGCTTCTTATTTGTTGTTACCTGTTCATTCGGTGAAGCCGCAAAAGGAAGGGGCTCAGATCTCCAAAAACGCGACAGTCCCATTTACCTGCTGCCGGCTTTCTCGAAGCCTGAAGCATGGAAGGTGGCTGTTGATGTTGAAAACAACGGTCTTGCGGACAATGACAACACCTCAACTGCTGATATTGTTATACGCGTGGCGGATTGGCAGGAGGCATACGGCGCAACTCCCGCGAATCCGGCTTTTGACCCGTCTATTGATATCGCTGTTCAAAGAAACACGCTTATTCATGCAAGTGGAATCCATAATGTTGTTGTTGATATTCCCAGCTTGAACTTCATGGGTGATGATGCTTTAGCTCAGGGTGAAATTCCCACAGGCGATTCAACCTATCTGGTTCCAAGCACATACAGAATCACTGTAAACAACGATGAGTTCGCGAGTGAAATACCTGATCCGAACAATCCCCCACAGTTCTGGGGTCTTGTGGCGACACAGGATGACCTTGCCGGAACGGCAAATCCGAGTGGGGGAATTGATCGTGACCTGATAGTGCCGGATTCCATATTCTCAATCAGCGATTACACAACCTATCAGGTTTTTGGAATCAGTATTTTCCCGCCGAATATCCCACCGACTCCGAATATTACATGTGTTGTTCCGGGTGGGGTTGAACCATTCTCAATCAATTCAGGCGACCTTCCTGATTTCCACGGGAATGCATCAATTGACTCGGATGGCGCAATTGTTAAGTACGAGTGGGATTTTGATTACGACAACGTAACGCATAATTTTGCCGATCCCTCTGATCCCGAATATTACACTGATGGTGACATAAACGTTGCGGCTGATCCTCCCCCCTGGAAGATGAACAATCTTCTGAATGTTAACGCATCGAAATATGTTGCCCTGCGTGTTACCGATGATTCAGCGGGCGCAACGACAAGTGTCATGTATGTTGAGGTTGATATTGGTCCTAACCTGGCTCCTATTCCTGATTTGGGCGTTGCTTTTTATGATACGCTGTTTGTTGCCGCACCGTACACTTTCTATGAGGATGAGAGAGTAACACTGATGCCAGGTCCTTTGACAAGCGATGATGGGAATATCGTAACCTATCAGTACGATTTCAGCTATGATGGCACGCAATTCTACGTTGAAGCCGCGAACACTAACGGTGCTCCGATTCTTTCACCTGTTCAGTTTCAGGGAGCCGTCACTATGGCAACAAAGGTGAACGATGATGGACAACCGTACGCGAGCGCCATTGATTCGAAAATAATTACAGTTCTTGGAACTGCAGTTAATATACCGGTGCAGGTTTCCGATGTGGGCGCTTCCGGTGTCGATTTGGCTAACGCAGGATTCAAATCAATCGCTGCTGGAACTTCAACAATTGTCTGTGCATGGGCGCAGACAGGAAATATGGCTGACATCTTTTATTCAGTTAGTTCTGATAACGGCGCCACTTGGCTCGCTCCTGCGCATCTGAATACTAACGCGGTTGCAACCCAGCAGAGTGTCTCGCTTACCGTTAACCCGGCAACTGATACGTACTACGCAGCCTTCGAGGATAACTCAGGCGGTCCTTTGGGTATTGCATGGGCGATATCCGACGCCAACTGCGCGGGCTGGCAAGCAGTGAATCAGGGACTTTTACCCGCTGTTGGAACGAATCCGGATGATCCATCCATTGCCATTAATCCTACAACCGGTCAAATCTACATCGCATATATTGATACGCTGGCTGGACAAAAAGAAGTAATCGTTCAGACATCGGTGGACAACGGCACGACTTGGAATATCCCTGTAGCCGGAATCAACTCCAATAACAACAGCGACCGCACTGACCCAAGCATCACATGGAATGCGACTGGCAGCCAGGTTGGCGTCGCGTGGGATGATTACAGAAACACCACTGACTACCAGATTTATTTCAACTGGAGTAATGCTACCGGTACTGCATTCCAGGTGGCGGATGTTCAGGTTGTCCCAACAGCCGATGGCCAGAATGACCCATCACTCGAATGTGATGCCGGAACATGGATTATGACTTACGATGATTTGTCCGCAACCACTGAAATTTACTTCACATCCAGCGCTGATGGCGTAACATGGGTGGCTCCGGTTGATATAACCGATAATACGGACAGTGTTCATAATAACTCCTCGCTCTGTATTGATGGCGCTGGCGTTTATTATGTTACTACCAGAGATTCTCGCGAAACCGGAATGGCATCCAGACCGGACGTTTATATCTTCAAGAGTCTGGACAATGGTGTTAACTGGGTACGAGGCGTTCGAGCAAATGACAGAACAGGCACTGAGAATGCCTACAATCCGAACATTGCCGGATTGCCAGGCGCGGGTGGATTTGTTGTGATGTATGAATCACCTGACAATACTGTTTTCTGTGCTGTCAACAACGCGTATTAATAAGCGGTTTGGAACTTATATAAAAGCGTTTATCCAAAGGCTCCTTCGGGAGCCTTTTTTTATGTATTTCGTTGTCCGGTTTGCGTAGGGGCGCCGCTTGCTGCGCCCTGAAGTTACCATGTCTAATGTGGCACACCGGGGCGCAGCAAGCAGCGCCCCTACACTGTATTATTCAATTCAAAAACATGCAGCAATAATATGATAAAATTCCCCCATTAAATTCAGGAGCGTTTCTTATGCGCGTATCAATCTGCATGCCGGCATACAACGAGGAGGATAACATCGAAAAAACGGTGCGGGACTGCTTTAAATCGATATCGGATTTAAATATCACGGGCGAGGTCTGTGTTACGGATGACAGCTCCAAAGACAAGACTCCTGATATCCTCGCTAAATTAAAAACGGAATTTCCCAATCTCGTGGTTGTTACTCACGATGGCAAAAACGAGGGCTACGGTCGCGCGTTACGGGACGCTATTAACGCCAGCCAGGGTGAATTGGTTGTTACGATTGATTCAGATGGGCAGTTCGATATTCTCGAACTGGGGCGTTTGCTTGAACTGCTCGATGACAACCTCGACATGGTTGTCGGATTCCGCGACCGTAAAAAGGATTCGCTCCTGAAAGTATTCGCGGACCGTGTCCTTAACCTGATGGTCAGAATGATGTTTGGCGTAAAGGTGCGAGACACAAACTGCGCCTATAAATTAATCCGCGGTGATTTAATCCGCAACCTAAACATAGAAACAAACGGATTCCAGACTCCGACTGAAATCCTACTTAAACTCTACTACGGCGGCGCTAAATTCAAGCAGGCGAAAATCACGCATCGTGAGCGCGAGGGCGGGCAAAGTTCACTTAAATTCTTCAAAGTGTCGTGGGATTTCACTTGCTACCTGTTCTACATGCGCAAGAAAGTAAATCTCTGGCGCAGGGGAGTCCTCGCGCAACTGTGAGGTTTGCATACTCTGCACAAAAGTGAGCAAAAAAGGGGACTGTCCCAAACATGTATATAAATACGATAAATACTGGACAAACGAATGATGCCTATTGATATTATCAGACTTGAAGCCTGTTGTGGACTGTCCCCTTTTTTGCGGATCTTATCTACAATGTTTATGAGGTTTGATATCCCATGATAATAATTCTACTTCCGGCATACAACGAGGAAAATTCAATTCTCCCGCTGTTTGAATCGCTCGATGCTTCACTGCAAAATCTGGGCGATTACCGTATCGTCGTTGTCGATGACGGCTCCTCCGACAAAACGCCTGAAATACTTGACGGCTTGAAATCAACATATCCGCTGACCGTACTCACGCACGAAACTAACATGAATCTCGGACGCGCCATGCTCACCGGGCTTTCGTGGATTCGCGACAACGCGTCGGATGACGATCTCGTAATCACGATGGACGCCGACAACACACATTCGCCGGACGTTATCCAATCGCTGATAGACAACGCGGAAAACGGGGATGTCGGGATAGCGTCGCGATATGAAAAAGGCGGCGGGGAGCGCGGGTTAAGCGGATTTCGCAGCGTAATGAGCCGCGGCGCGGGATTCCTGCTTCAGATGGCGTTTCACGTGCCGAATGTCCGTGATTACACCTGCGGATTCAGGCTCTATCACCCGCGGATTATCCGTCGCGGATTCGAAAAGTTCGGCGATGATTTTGTCAGTGAAGCCGGCTTCACAGCGATGGCGGAAATCCTGATACGCCTCCACTTCACCGGCGCCAAATTCTACGAAGTCCCCCTCCTCCTCCGCTACGACCTCAAATCCAGCCCCAGCAAAATGCACATCTTCAGAACGGTAATGAGATATTTCCGGCTGATATCGAAGTTGAAGCGTGTTGGTAGAAAACGTTAGTGTGCATCATACCAGTGAGAATGCGAAAAGACAACGATTCCGCTTTTTTAAATCCACCCTAACGCTAGTATTAATGCCCAAATAAAAAGGTGCTTGACCCAATCATCCCGAATTTGATAAAATTCATAACATGTAGAATAGACTCTTACATGAGGTGGTATCATGAAGATATTAAAGATAACGGCTATGGTTTTCAGTATTTTGGTCATTGCTACGGTTACGATTGCAAAAGAATCATTTAAGTTCGAGCATATTACTGATTACACGGATGGCAATTGGATTGTTACTGGAATAATAAAGAACCAAACTAACAATCCAGTTCAGCTCGTATATGTTGAATTGCAAGGAGAAGATAAGGACGGTAACCTTGTCTTAACGGACACGACTTATGCATTTGCACCTATCCACAGTGGGGCTTCAATTCCATTTCGATTCCTCAATACTGTTGAAAAAAAGAAAGATGTGAAAGAGTATTCTGTGCGTGTGGCAAGCTTTCGTAAAGGAAGCAGAGGTACATTTGAATTTAAATTTGAGCCTTTTCGAGTAACTGAGCGGAACGATTCATTTCATAAATGGTCATCACGCATTACTAACAGCAGCGGACAAAATAGACAGTTTATTGAAGTAGCATTAATGGGATTTGATAAATCTGGTAATCTAATATATATGGATACAACATATCCGAATAGCACAACTTTGAAGGATGGAGGCAAATCGGTTGTGGATTTTTTAGTCACAACTAGATTCAGTCAACAGATAGACAAATATAGGGTGATCGCATTCTCGGATAAATAGAATATCACTACCTTGCAGATTGTATCTATGTACCTGTGCAATCTATAATGGCTTACATGCTCCGAGATTTCACATGTTGTTTCCGATAAAATTCCAAATTTAATTAGTGCGAAAAGCGGAGCACCTCATCAAGAGAACTTGAAATATAGAAAAAAACGAAAAAATAAGAAACATTTTTAATAAAGAAACTTTATTAAAGTTTGAAAGTGTTTCTGATCCTAGCTTGGAACAAAGACTTAGATATCAAATTGTCAGGTTATTACATAATTTGCCTATGAAAGATGACGAATTCAGTCATGAGTTCCTGAAACTTAAACTAAAAAGAATTGCTGGATACATAAATTCTGCAGATACTTGTGGATTATTTAAAGGTAAAGAAAGAAAGCATATTATTGCTCAAATGAGATCCACAATGGATTCGGAGTATTATTCTGCGATTGCGGAATGTAAAGCATGTTGGTTTTTTAATCATAAACTTGGCTATGTTGTGTCTACTAAACCAGCTGGTATTGAAGGAAAGAGTATCGACTTAAAAGTTGGCAATGATTTATATGTTGAAGTGAAAGCTCCATTTGAGAAAACTGTCTTTGGTCTTATAACAGATAATAAACACGAAGTTAAACTTTATAACTGCATGTATAATGCGTGTGAGAAATTTAAAGATCGAGCCAAAAATATTCTATTCATTGTAGCAAAACTGGCAGTTGATCCTAATTTAATACCAACTCAAATTAGAGCAGTTTTATTCGGGGAGTTAAAGAAGCAATTTATTCTAAATTCTCAGACAGGAATTTACTCACCAACAGGACTAGAGTATATTAATCCAACAGGTTTATTTTACTTAAAAAACAAAAAGGATTCAGAAGGGACAAAATTTGAAAGGATAAGTATGCTAATTTTCATGGGTGAACATGGGCAATTATATTACAATTCTGATAAAGATGAAACACAGCTTTCATTTATAATTTATCATAACCCAAATGCAAAGAATCCAATTAATCTCAAGATATTTCAAGATTATCCTCAACTATATGTAAATGATTCTGGAAAGTTGAAATTAATAAATGGGACGGTATAAAGTGGACAGCGCCTTTTTATGTCGCTGATTATACTTGCCTTTGCGGATGACCTTGTTTAAGGGTAAATGGGACAGAGACCTTTTTTGATACATTATTCATCAGGTTTTGCATCACCTTTTCCCGAACTTAACCAACGTAAATCCTGTTGTAATGCTTAATACAAAAGTGTTCTGTCCCCTTTTTTCTGGAAACCAGATTATCACTAGATCGGGCCGGTCGACATCACTGTTCCCATCTCTTCGATTTTATTATTCTCGATTCGCCAGTTATAGATCTCCTCCATGTCTTTGTAAACCTGGAAGACCTGGAAGAACCCATGCCAGTGAGTGTAGTCAGGACCGAACATCGCGGCGCCGTGTCGTGCACGCCGCCCGGTATGATGCCACATGTAATAGAACAGTTCCTGGAATCCATCAGACCATGGATCATCTTTCAACAATCCCTTCGCTTTCAGATCATCCTTCATAACAATTGCTTTATCATAATATGAATTATAGAGTGCAACAGCGTTGTCAACATCAACACGCACCGATTTAGTATGAAGGGATGAATGGCAATTTGAACAAACCTTGTCCATCAGGATTTTTCCCTTTTCGCCATCGCCCCGTTCACCGCTCCGGATAACGCTTCTCTTATGCATCAGATCCCATTGAAGGCGTTCGTTTATATTATGAGTAGTGGCAAGCTCACCTATTCCGCTCATATGGCATGTCGCGCATGTTGGAGCGGTGTAGTCGCCGGGTTCCCATGCGTCAGGGGCGCTTTCCCATTCCCAGTCCTCGCCGTGAGTGAGGAATTGTTGTCCGTGTTTGCTGCTGAGGTAGATTTCGATATCGGGATGGTCTGGTCCGAGGTGGCAGCTGGCACAGGCTTCCGGTTTTCGTGCCTCTGCGATGCTGAAATTATGCCGTGTATGGCAGACAGTGCAGTTGCCGATTCCACCATCGGGGTATCTTACACCGACACCACCGGGCCATGTGCTCGGATCAGGCATGTTATCTTCGAGAAGTTTAATTTTTGAACCATGACATAACCCGCATCCTGCGCTGTGCGTTGTGCCTGTCATCGGTGATCCGGGAGTATTTCCCATGAACTCACCGCCCTCGTAATAGAACATCAGTTTATGCATGCCCTCAGACTCAATAACCGGTTTACTCGCCAGATATGCGTGCCCGCTTTTCGAAAACTGTTCAACCTCTGTCGGATGGCATTTCTCGCAGGTTTTCGGGGATACCATTGGAGATGTATATATATTGGTTCCCTTGAGTCCCTCGCACTGGCTTTTCATTGGCGAGCTTTTCTGAACTACATGGCAATCGTAGCAGGACACTGCTGCAAGCGCCATCTTGCTAAGTTTCCAGCCCTCAACGATGCCCGGTGTTTTTTCCGAGTGGCATTCTATGCATTTGATTGCATCCTCAGAATAACCCTGCTCAACGAGGATACTTCTCGAGCCTGATAAATCGGGCGATTGTTTTTTCTGCGCCGCTGCGGATGTCATCGTTGCGACTGTGATGGCGATTAACAAAGCTGCAACTGTGATTGTTCCTGACAGATTTCTCATTTTCTTCTCCCTAAATCGATACGTTCAACACGCTTATTCTATCGCATTTCGTTAGATAGCAACATACCATAAAAAAATGCGGAAAGGCAACGATTCCGCTTTTTTAAATCCACGCTAACGCTAGTATTAATGCCCAAAGAAAAAGGTGTCTGCCCCCAATTATCAAAACTGGCTTCACAGAGATGGCGGAAATCCTGATACGCCTCCACTTCACCGGCGCCAAATTCTACGAAGTGCCCCTCCTCCTCCGCTACGACCTCAAATCCAGCCCCAGCAAAATGCGCGTCTTCAGAACAGTGATGCGATATTTCCGGCTGATATCGAAGTTGAAGCGGGTTGGGAGGGATATTAGAAGTTAACTGGATGACTTCCCCTTTATCACAAATCCATGTAGTAAACATTGGCGGTATCTTCAGCTATTGCGAAGATTTTACTTGATCCAATCGTATAAGCTACAGCAATATCCCATAGGTTTTCGTCCCCAAGAGTAAAGAATGTTGAAGTATATAATGGATCAGATAAATCAAACCACACAATTTCATTTGATGAACAATGAATGTACGAATCCATTCCTGAATCGTATTCATCCCGCGGACATACTGAACCATATAGTCTGTTATTTATTGGATCCATAGCCAGATCCCATATTCCTTTATCATTTTCCAGTTGTATTTCATAATCTATTTGATCTGTTAAAGTATTTATAACATAAAGAGATTTCCCATGATCGTATTCTTCATAAGGTTGATCGTAACTTATATATAAACGATTATCAGTTCCCATTTCAAAATCTTCAGGAAGTATGTCCATCCGAATTGTATTGGATAACTCCATATTTGATGTATCAAAGATACCTATCTCCCAGTATGTAATCAGTTCTGGTTCATCTATGTGATATAATTCA
>JAGGVT010000110.1 GCA_021157815.1 bacterium
GCGTTCGCCCATTCGAGCGGATGAAGCCCTTTGGTTCCCTCTCTCAACTCGCGGTCAATCTGGTAGCAGTAATTGTAAACACGCTCACGAGCCATTTCGAGCGTGTCAGCGTTTTTCAGAATAGCGAACAATTCAGGCGCCGCGTTCTTCAGCCGGGTAAACCTGTCCTTTTTCGGCTTTTGATTTGTATCTTCTGTTTTCTTTTGCCTTATCATTGTATTATCACTTGGCGCATAATTTCCCTGTCAACAGCATGTGTTGGTTTTTTCTGTTCAGGAATGTCTCTTTAAATCCAAAGAAATCCCAGCTGTTTGTTACCAGAGGTTTCGATTAAGATATTAACACAAAAGATGAGTAACTGCATCAGGGGACAAACGATTCATTTGTCAGTTGAGGTTCGGAAGGCTCAGCCTTCCAATTTATCAAGCGTCTTCTGCTGCCATTCAAGAGCCTCAGGATATTCAGGATTAATCCCCAACGCCCTGTTGAAATCCTCAAGCGCGTTTGTGTATTCCTCATTATTGAAATATACAAGTCCTCTAAGGTAATACGGTGACGCATGCTTGAAATGGATATTAACAAGCTCATCGCAAAATTTGATAGCTGTTTCGCTGTCACGGCTCATTTTAAATAACCACCAGAGTTTTCTGTATGCCTGTGTGATGTCAGGATCAAGTTTGAGCGCCGCCATGTAATCATCAATCGCTTCGATGGAATATCCGCCCTGATTAAAAGCCAATCCCCTGCGGAAATACAACATCGCGCGTTTGGGTGACAGTTCGATAAGCCGGGAGAAATCCTCCGTTGCAAGCTTGAAATGGCTTCCAATCTCATAATGCGCCATTCCACGATATTCAAGCGCGATTGCATTATCAGGTTGCAATTCCAGAACTCTGGTCATATTTTCAATCACTTTTGTAAAATAGCCCTCGGATGCCAGAGCGTTATCCGGTTTGGCTTTAATGCCTTTTTCATAGTATGCCCTGCCGCAATAGCAGTATGATTCTACGTTTGCAGGATCCTTTTTAATAACCTTCGTGAACCATCCGATAGCGTCATCATAAGAGTTCATTTCAAACAGTCGAACAGCTTTGTCATAACATTTACCGATTTCGATATCGATTTCCGGCTCTTCGACTTTCTCTTCAACCTCAACCGGTTTCGGAGTAACGGGTTGTTTCTTTTGAGCCACGCCGGAATTATCATCCTGGACAACTGTGGTGTCAGGTTTCTTTTTTGAACACGCGACAATTGTGAAAATGCAGATAACTGAAATGATTATGAGTATGGAAAATGTCAGGTTACGCATCATTCTCCTCGTTGATGAAATATTCTTAATCTAATAAAAGTTGGTTTGTCCAAGCAGGATGATTTTATCACAAACTGAAATAATATTCCCTTTTGTGTAACCTTATCCATACCCCAATCGACTACCTTACTGAAAGCAATTATTTAACTATCTTTTCTATAGAGGTGTTAAAATGACGAAGAAGACATCGATTTATATTAGTGTAGCATTAGTCGCTTTGCTTGGAATATTCGCGACTTGTGTTTATGCCGCGCCAAACGGGAAATCAGGCGGTTTCAAATCGGCGATAAAAGCCCACAAAGCGGCAAGGATGGGCGCGATGCTCGGAATCACTGACGAGCAGAAGGATGAAATCCGGGGAACGCTGGAAGGTTATCGTGATGATTTCAAGCCTCTTGTCGAGGGCATGATTGATGCTCAGCGGACATTGAGGGACACTGTTTCAGCGGATAATTTCAGCGAGAGCGCAATCAGGAAAGCATCCGATGGCGTTGGTGATTACAGGGCTGAACTGGCTGTTCTTGCCGGAAAGGCGTATCAGGATGTCAGCGATATCCTCACGCCTGAACAAATCGATATCGTTAAGGAGTTCAAGGAAATGCGTCGCAATCATATTGACGATTTTCTAGGATTTCTCGAAAAATTACCCGGTCTGTAATGATTTTGGCATCAACCTGAAGACGCCGGCTTGGTAAAATTTGTAAATATAATAAGCCGGCGTTGTTCTTTTATGAAACACGAACTATATGAGCGACATTCCTGACATAATTGAACTGGTTGATAGAGCAAAAGCAGGCGACCATCAGGCATTTGGAATAATCGTTGAGAATTACAAAACGATGGTTGCCGCGACGGTTGGACGCTTTGCCCGTAATGAGCACGATAGGGAGGACCTCGCTCAGGAGGTTTTCCTGAAAGCTTACCAGTCGATTAAAAAGTTCAGAGGTTTGGGTTCTTTCGAGGGCTGGCTTAGAAAACTAACCGTTCACACTTGCCTGGACTTTCTTAGAAAAACAAAACGCCAAAAATCAATCCCGCTCAGTGATCTGGGCAAGGAAAAAAGAAAACAGATTGAAACCAACACGCCTGACCCGAGGGGATTTGAAGCTGAGAAGAAACTTGAATCGGAGGATGCCCTTAAAATACTCCAGGACGCTATGGCATCACTCTCGGCGGATGAACATCTCATAATCGTTCTCAAGGAACTTGAGGACAGGAGCATAAAGGAAATCAGCGAGATTACAGGATTTACTCAAGGGAATATAAAAGTTAAAGCCCACAGGGCAAGAAATAAATTGAAGGAAATCCTTATGAATAAAGGTGATTCAAAATGACAGGAGATATTCCAAACAACGATATAAACTCGGATGACAAACTCAATGAACTCTTCAATGCCGCAGCGAAAGAGGAATGGCAGCCTTTTAACGGCTTTTCAAATCGTGTACTGGCGCGAATTGAGCATGAGGAAAGCTCAACGGTTCTGATTGACAGAATCGCCTGGCGGATTCTGCCCTTTACAGCGGCGGCATCGCTTGCTACTGCAGTTGTTGCCGCGATGGGGGATTCCATTCAATCCGTGATTTACTCAACGATTTCAGACCCATTTGCCATTGAGCAGATAATCGCGCTGATATCGGGTTAGGTGAAAACTATGAATAAAACACTGAAAACGATACTTGTGCTTTTGTTGATCTTCATCTGCGGAATAGTAATCGGCGCGGGTGGAACGCTGATTGCAGAAAGGATTCTGATTAAACGTGCCATAGAGAATCCTGGAAAAGTAAGAGCGGTGCTTGCGCAGCGTATTGCAAGGCAATGCGACCTGACATCGGAACAGAAAGAAACAATAAAAAATATCCTCAATGATCAGGCGCGCGACTTTGCTCAAATTCGAATGGATGTCGCACCGGATATCGAAAGGGTTCTTCAAAATAGTCACGATAGGATTATGGGCAAACTGGACGAAGCCCAGAAAGTCAAATTCGAAAAGCATTACTCAAGGATGATAGAGAAGTTCAGAAAATCCTATTATTCGTATGAACAGGATAGACTGGATGATACAACTGAAGTTGATGCCATCATGGAGAAATCCGATTCTGTGGAATCACAGGAATAACAGCTTGAGACCACTGAAAAAAGGAAATAAATTGTAGCCCGGTTTCTCATTAACCGGGGTAATGCGTGAATATTACCCATGTTTTCCCGGTTAATGAGGAGTCTGTCTCAGAACCTGGCTTTTTCTGTCATCCTGAGCGAAGCGAAGGATCTATTTTAGATAGTGTGGATTAGTTTCATCAGTTATAATCATCAACACAGTAGCAAATAGATTCTTCGCTGCGCTCAGAATGACAAACCTTTTTGCTTATAATTGAGTTATGAGACACTTTCATGAGAAACCGGGTTACGGGACTAATTTACGTAGTGCCCCGGCTAATGAGAAGCCGAGCTACGGGACTAATTCACGTAATGCTCCGGTTAATGAGAAACCGGGCTGCAATATTAAGAGTCTTTTTCAGAGGCCTTAGCTTAATCATCCGGTGTGAAATAGTCCTTAGGTTCGTGCATTGGTAGCGGTAGTGGAGCTCGGCGTCTTTTGCGGCGTTTCTTCGCGACTGTGGGATGATACAACTGGATAGTGAATAAAACCCCAAGAGTAATTACAATAACAGTCAGAATCAACGCGATTGGCAACGATCTTTTCAGCAGTATCAGCCTGTGATATCTGTCTATTTCGAGGCGTTGTGCGATAACCGCTTCCTTGTATTTTTCCATCTTTGGCAGCCAGACAAGCAAAAAACAATCCTGCCTGTTGCCGGGAATGATGAAATCAAGGTCGCCGGATATTTGATTCAGTTTCAATGAGTTTTTAAAATCCCTGTCATTATAGGCGTCATAGAAAACCAGTGTATCACTGCCGCTTAACATTCTTCCGGAATCACTGTACTGGTTGAGAAGAATTCTCAAATCCTTCGAATTCTTTTTTGCTATATTTATAAACACATATGGCCAGTTCACAACGATGTTGCATTTGTTATTGAACAGTCCGTGATGTTTCACGCCACCGGTTGAGAACTTTTCCTGTATTTCCCGTTGTACTACCTGATCATCAAATTTGTTGCATATGAATGACTCGATAAGCTGCCGTTGAAGGACAAATGGCTCAATACCTGCATCCCTGAGCGCATCGAAAAATTGAGAGACTTTTTGGGGCATGTATTCAGACATATTGGGGGCAAGTGGCGCGACATAATGAATGTCGCTAACCCATTCAGGGATTTCAACATCTTCGGTTTCATCATCTGTTTTGAGAATAGGAATGATTTCATCAGACGCTACCACTGTGAAATGGAATCCGGCATCCTGAAAAGCATCCAAAATCGCCAGCGACCGCTCCAGCTCTTTATCTTTCTCGGAGTAGAACTTGCTTAATTCAAAAGGATAATCCAAAACAGCGATTTCAGAGCGTTGTCTTTT
Source organism: bacterium (assembly GCA_021157815.1). GTDB lineage: Bacteria > JAJVIF01 > JAJVIF01 > JAGGVT01 > JAGGVT01 > JAGGVT01. The sequence goes on from JAGGVT010000110.1 coordinate 4,784, forward strand.
ATCCGGAAGAGGGAGCAGATTAAGATGAGTTGTTCGTTCGATTGCCGCTTTTTCCGCAAAGCTCCATGCGGGGGAACGTTCACTCATCGAGTTATGGGACCAGATGATATCGACGCCAAGCGCGACTGCCAAATGCGCGAGTTTATCTATATCTTTCAAACTCGGTGGTTTTCGCCATGATTTTTCAACAATCAATAACGGAACTTTGCCATGGCGTTGTGCCATCTCGACAGCGGCGCGCAACTGGTGAATGGAATCCATGTCATCAACGCCGGATGGGTAGTCGAATGTTCTTGAACTGAGCATAAACGGAATCAGGGCGCCATTAACATAGGGTTGCGTAAGCTGATAGTAATAATCATTCCCCCATACCTGTGACCGATATCCGTTGTCTTCCTCATATGCCATCACGCCCCAGAAGAGAACGAATATTGGATGATTAATATCGATATTGTAAATCTGCATCCCGAATTCATCCACAGTGGCTCGCCGCATATCACGCCTGAATTTGTTCCATGCGAGCCATTCGGGGCGCAAATCCGGTGTTCCCTGTGATTCTCTCGCGATAGGTGTGTAGCCCTCTTCAATGCCGTAGTCGTCATAGAATTGAGACCTTGTATTCATGGAGTAATCAGCGAACCCGCCTACGCCATCCTTGCCGGCTCCCGGATAGTTCAACGGGCTGGATGGTGATGTCAGCGCCCAACCGAAAAGAGCGGGATGGTTTTTAAAATGATGGACAATATCGTTGATTACTTTCTTCGCGGCTTTCATGTAATCCGGATTATTCATAATCCCATAATCCAGGTCCGTGGAGTATTCATTTGCATTTTTTACAGCACCCATGGGACCTGATGTTTCCCGGAAAGGATTTATATGGGTCATGACACTGACGGGATTACCTTCCTTGAACCATGCGGGCGGACGATCCAGCTCAAGCGCGATGATTACCCTGACCTTGTGCCCATTCTCTGATGTCGCGTTGCGATTATCGATCTCATCCAGGAGATTGCCTATTATGTTCAAATCACCCTGAACAAGCTGGTTTTCGACAGGTTCAACGGATGACCAGTCAATCCTGAGATAGACTATGTTGAATTTCCCCTTGTATGCCGCGTCTATTACCTCACGGATTTTCCTCAAGGACGTTTTTGAAAAACACTCCCCGACATCCCAACCGCTTAAATCAAATACCTGGCCCTTGGAACCCGGTTCAGGATACGATATTTCAAAATGTGGAAACTGCTTATAATCACCAAGGTCAAGGTTTATTGAGTAAGGCTGCTGAATATACTCACTTTGCGCCTCAAGTCGATTGCCATCAATGGTTGTGAATGCGAATATCAGGATTGCGGATATTAACACACTGAGGAGCCTGAATGGATTTATCTTTATTTTCCGGATTTTCTTTTTCATATATTTGCTACTCAATAGATTATAACGAGTCTTTAACCGTTTGTCATGATGCCTGCTCACATTAATTATATCAACCCGCATGCTGTCTTTGTATTAAACCACCACATCTGTTAAAATCTAATCAAATGCCTGATGATTTCATAAGAGATTCAGATTTCAATCCTGATCGTATCGATGTGGAAAGAAAACACCGTGCGCTTTTCCGAATGAGCGATTTCGCCCAGCGTCGCGGACTTAAAGCGCTTTCCGATTCCCTGTTGGCAGTGCTTCCACTCGCGGTTATTTCAACGATTCTATATATCGCAATCGCAATCGCGGATTTAGCCGCAAAACCCGAACTGATAAATGCAATCACTTCCCTGTCAGGTTCTTCGGATAATTTATCAACTGACCCATCCCTGTTTCTCTCATTTCAATACATTTCACCGTACTTGATTTTTTGCGCGCTGATTCCGGTTTTCTTTGCGGTCGCTTTTACTTTCGAATTGAGCAGAAAATTCCGTTCTCAGGATGCTCTTCCCATCAGCCTTATCAGCGGACTTATCACTTTCATCGCGCTATACTCACCTATGTTTCTGATAAGCGGGGAAAAGATCTCCATCATGGAATTTCCATTTAAAATGATGGATGGAAATCCTGAATTTTTAAGCGGTGGAGTGTTTATCGCTGTTTTGGTTTCACTTTTAAACTACTGGATCTACCGCCTGTTTGTCCGTAAAGGGGTGGTTACAGCTCTTCCGATAAATGTAAGCGATGCCATCCAGGGCGGATTTCGAACAGTCCTGCCCGGTACTGTATCAGCGTTAATCGTAATTGCGCTGGTTATTTTTGTTCACGAACCGTTTGGACAGATTATTTATCAATCCTCAGTTTGGATGACAAACGGCCTTTCAAGCATCTATTCACTTGTAATAATTGTCATTCTCGTACAATTGTTCGCTTTTTTCGGAATACAGGGAGCATCATCGGTCTATTCGATTTTCTGGGTGCTTCTTCTGTCAGGCTCAATTGACCCGCCGCTGTGGGGTACTGAAACAACGGACACCGGATTCGCTACTCTATCCACAGTTTTCTTCTTCGTGATGATAGGCGGAACAGGCGCGACTCTCAGTTTGAATCTTGCTATGATGATGGCAAAGTCTGAGCAAATACGAAAACTCGGCAACATGACTCTGATTCCCAGCCTGATGAACGCGAACGACCTGATTATATTCGGGCTGCCTTTGGCGTTTAATCGCCATTTCATTGTCCCATTTTTCACTGTCCCTTTGTTGAATCTTGGGATTACATACGCCGTGTTTACATCCGGATTAATCACCGCGCCAGCGCTTTTCGTGCCGCCATACATTCCCGGTCCTCTCGGAGCGTTTCTCGCTTGTGGGGGAAACTGGACAGCGGCGTTTGTCAGCATCGTGAATATTCTGATAGGCACTGCAATCTATTCTTATTTCCTTATTCCTTACGACATGAAAATGCGTGAGTTTGAGGACATTCCTGAGAAAGATTCCTATCCAAGACGATTTGCGCAGTGAACTGTTTTGATATGCAAAAGTATCTTATTATGTATGCGCAGGCACTATCTTTGGCTGCCTATGGATTATAATTATGGGTCTTCAATAAATCGTGTGGGTTGAGTTTGGATTGAGTAAAAAAAGGGGACTGTCCCAACAAAGTGAATAAACACAGTATAAATAAGGGGTTTCAGCATAATATATTGATAACATCTGATTTGAA
>JAGGVT010000052.1 GCA_021157815.1 bacterium
GAATAACAATCTTCTGTAATTCCGGAACAAGCTTCTGCCATTCCGGAACAAGCACGGGATGACAATCTACTTATATGAATAACAATCTTCTGTAATTCCGGAACAAGCTTCTGTCATTCCGGGCTTGACCCGGAATCCATTTTTATGTGATATCAAACTTTTTTACGATAGGAATTGTCGTATAATATATATGGATAGAGTTTTACATGGCGAGGTGATTACAAAATGAAAAAAGTAGCAATGATTATTTCAATTGCGCTTTTTCTGGCAGTGTTAAGCGCATCCGCATTAGCTGACGTTTACTGGAATGATGGCACGACATCACAAATCCAGTATCCGGGAAATTATGCGATTAGGGGATATTTTCCTGATTTGTCAGGCAGTACTCCTGTTTATTTAATCCCCAATAATTCAATCCCAATATACGGACAGAACTACTCAAGGCAAAAATACTACGGCAGCTATCAAAACTACTACAATCCATACAATCGCGGTTACTACCAACGATATCAGAGGATTGGACGGGGAACGACAACCATATGGGGTATGCAGGACAACTCAATTATCCAATGGAATAGTATGAGCCCTGAGAAGTATGAATGGAGCAGGGGAGTACCGCCGCCATCATGGTACAAGCCTTATGTTTATGGGCCTCCAAAAACCACCGATCAGTTCAATAATTCGAGAGTGGAAGAAGAATCAGAAGAAAGAGAAGGCAAGATAGATTGAAACTGTGAAATAGCACCATGCTTTAGCGTGGTGCTATTTGTAATCGTTGTGCTATTCACAATTAGATTAAACCTCCAGTCCTTTTTTCATATCTCATAGATTAACCAAATACTGGTACGCACGATTTAGCGCGCATGTGTTAAAATCTCTGCCATTCAACACATAGGAGAGGTTATGCTTTTACGATTCATATCTCTGGCATTATTGATTGCGGTAACCACATTCCCGACTCCTGCTTCAGGGGGGACATTCGATTCAGGAAAGACATCGGATTCCGGCATTTCAATATCATTGCCGGGATTGACTGACAGCGTCCGCATTTACAGGGATAGTTACGGTACTCCCTATATAATCGCATCGAACGAGCATGATCTTTTTTACGCTCACGGTTACATGCAGGCAGCGGACAGGCTGTTTCAGCTGGATGGCATACGGCGTATCCCGCAGGGAACAACCGCGGAACTCATTGGCAGAGACCAGCTCAGCATGGATATGTGGTTTCGTAAAATCGGACTCGATAGAACCGCTAGAAAATCACTCGAAATACTTGACCCTAAAACCAGATTTATGCTTGATACATTCTCGGATGGTGTAAACGCTTACATAGAAAATAATCAAAACTCTCTGCCGTTGGAATTTTTGCTGCTTGGATATAAGCCTGAGCCGTGGACATCGTATGACAGCCTTTCTGTAATGTACCTGATTTCATGGTGGCTTTCAGTTGGGCTATATCAGGAGATGTTTTACGATGACCTTGTCAACGTATTTGGCGAGGATATAGCATCCGCGCTTTATCCCGGGATACCATCGCGGGATGAAATAGACAAACTGGTCGAGGAGAAACGAAACCCTGAAGAACCGCGAGAAGTATTCAAGCCCTACAAATGGCGTGTGCCGTATCCAAAGCGGGTACGAGGAACAAACTGCTGGATTTTATCCGGCTCGAAAACTAAAAACAAACGGCCAATTCTGGCGAATGACCCTCATCTTGAGCTGTTCTCGCCGGCAATATGGTATGAAATCGGATTGAGCTGTCCAGAGTGGAATGTAACAGGCGTTGTGTTTCCCGGACTGCCGCTTCCACAAATAGGAACAAACGGGAAAATAGCATGGGGCGCTGCGAGTTTTCCATCTGATGTTCAGGATTTATATTGCGAAAAAGTGAATCCTGACAACAAGCACCAATATGAATACAACGGCGAATGGCGCGATTATAAAATCACAAAGTCAAAAGTTAAGGTAAAAGGAGGCAAGGAAATATCGTTTAATATTCTTGAGAGTGTAAACGGGCCGGTTGTGCAGGGAAGCACAAAATACAATCTTGCGCTGGCATGGACAGGATTCGAGCCAGCGGATGATCTTCACTCGTTTTACAAGATAGCAAAATCCGAAAACGTGGAACAGTTTAAAGAAGCATTACGAACTTTCAGGGCGATTCCCCAGCATTTCTTCGCGTTTGACCTTAACGATAACATAATACATGTACAGCCCGGACGCCAGGTAATTCGCGATGGTTTCAACGGTGACATTCCTCAGGATGGCGGTAATCCTGAAAGGAAATGGAGTGGGTTTATTCAATATGATGACATGCCTTATGAGAAGAATCCCAAAAGGGGATTCATGAACAACTCGAACAATTTCCCGCCCATCGACAGAGGAATTGATCTTGGCATAACCTTTCCGTTGCCAATGCGCTTTGAACGTGTGCAGGAATTTCTGGAATCGCGTAACGATTTCACTCCTGAGGACATGGCGAAAATGCAGACTGACACATTGAATCCCATGGCGCGTAAAATTCTACCTTTGATGCTTTCCCGACTTGAAGGCTTTGACCTTGGCGATTTTGAATCTTACGCCAAACTTTTAAGAGAGTGGGATTATGATGAATCGAGCGATTCAATCGCCGCTACTATCTATAACCAGTGGTGGACTGAACTGCCGAAACATATTTTCAACAACAAGATGGGATTGTACGCGTTAAGTTATCGCGATTACACGAATCAATACTCGATGGCTTTGATTGATATATTCGAAAACGGGGAATCATCGGTTTTGTGGAAATGGCTTGAAATCGGCAATGAGGATAACCTCAACGTTCTGTGCAAACTGGCTTTTGATCTCGCAATCAAGCAACTGACCAAAGATTATGAATATGACAGGGAAAACTGGAAATGGGGAAAGGTGCATAAGACACATTTCGCTCATCCATCGAAAGTTGAATTCCTTGTGGATGGCGGCAGCTATGGAGTAGGGGGCAGCCAATATTCAATTAATGTAACTCACTATTTCCCATCAATGGGATATGAGGCTACATTCGGAGCAAGTTACAGGTTTGTGGCATCTGTTGGCGAGAATAATAAAATTGTGGCAAAGAGCGTACTACCCCCGGGAAACTGGGCGGCGCCTTTATCTCCGCATTTCAAAGATCAAATCAAGATGTGGGTAAACGGTGAGATGAAAGACCTTTGTGTCTATCCAGATGAGATGAGCAATCTGCCACTTGCGGTGGTTTTAAAACCGTAATGATTGAGACCTCTGAAAAAGAAAGGGCTACAAGAAAACATGACTTTATCAGAAGTCTCCCATTATAACGCTAAAGGCATTATCTATATCTGCTAAAGGACTATGCAAATATGTATTTATAGCGTAAAATTATTCTTTGATGTGTTGCATAAAAAAAGCGGGACAAATAAATGAAAATTCAAATAAAAACATACATCCTGATTTTAATAACAATTGGTCTTTCGTTGTCGTGTTCATCAGGGAATGTAAACGCGCCAAAGTATGATGTCGCGCAACTTGACATAGCGACAGCGCGAGAACGAATGATAAAGGCTGATCAGAAAATACTTTTGTATGGCTTGGACGGCTTAACCTGGTGCAAACTTGATGCCTACCGAAAACGCGGAATGCTGCCGAATTTTGACAAAATTATAAAAAAAGGCTCATCAGGCAAACTGGAATCTATCAACCCGATGTTCTCCATTTCACTGTGGACAACAGTGGTTACAGGCGTCGATTTCGATACTCACGGAGTTCAATACTTCTACAAGATCGGCAAAAACGGGTCGATGCTGCCATACACAAGCATCGACAGGAAAGTAAAAGCGTTGTGGAATATCATGGATGATTTGGATGAGCCGTCCGGATGGGTCTCCTGGTGGGGGAGTTGGCCGGCTGAACCAATTAAGGGATTCAACATCTCGAACTACTTCATTGCTGATTTCGGTTTCAGGGATGTAGAGGAATTGAGCCTTTTCTATCCAGCGGATATTTCAGATGAACTTCGCGCCTTGAAAAAGACATACACTGCCGAGTGGGGCGAAACGAAAGCGGACAGGGTCATTGGCGATTTAAGCAGGATTAACAAGGGCAATCTTGGCAAAGATTACTGGGGCGATTTCAAGTATGGTAGTTTAAACTGGGTTTACGAGAACAAGAAAAACGATTTTCTATATAATTTTCTGAGAAACGATTATCGCAACGATGCACTCGCAGTTAATTCGGGATTGCAGATGATGAAGAAATTCGACACTCGCCTGACAGGAATATACTGCAATGGCGTTGATGGTGTCAGCCATAAATTCTGGAAATATGACAACATCGACATCGCCGCTCCCAAAGAGGCAACGGTAACTCCTGAGGAAAACCTTATGTTTGGTAAAATACTGAGCGAATATTACTCATATCATGATGAACTCCTCGGACAGGTTCTTGATTCGTTAGATGATAAAACAACTCTGATAATCGTTTCGGACCATGGATTTCAGTATGTGCCGAAATCGAATTACATTTCCCTCAACCCGCTTCTTAACAAACTTGGATTTATATCGTTTAAAGACGATGACAAGATTGATCTGGCAACAAGCCTTGTTCATGAGATCACCGTAAAGCCCTGGGATAAAAAGCGATTTATCAGAATCAACAAGCGGTCGAATGATTTTAAAGACCTTGATGGAACTCCGCTTGGCGCTGTTAAAGCTGGAAAAGAAGAGGCGGAAGTTCGCAAAAACCTGATTGACGCTCTGAAGAATCTCACGCTAAAAAATTCCGGCATGCGATTGTTCAAGGAGGTTCGTGAGCCTACAGCAAAAGAGATAAACGAAAACGATGGCCAGGGCGATATTATCGCGCTATTGAATCGAGCGCTGTTTGAATCAAATTTCAAGGATGAAATATTATTTCCAGATGGCTCATCTATTTCTCTCGATATGATTGCAATCAGAAATTATCACTCGGGGAATCATGACCAGTTCGACGGCGTTATAATCATGGTTGGCCCACTTGCGAAAGAAGGTTACGAAATCAAAAACGCTAGAATGTATGACATAGCGCCGACAATACTGGCAATGCTGGGACTCCCGGTAGCAGATTACATGCTGGACAACGGTAAAGTACTGACAGACCAGTTAAAAGATGAATTCGTCAAGGAATTTCCCGTGCAGGTAGTTGAAACATACGGTGAATTCACAAACGCATTTTTTGGGCTTGATGTATCAACATCATCCGCAGATGATGAAATCCGCCGTGCCTTGCAGGGCCTTGGATATATGCAGTAAACGAAAGGAAAGTTAGTAAGTTAGCAGGTTAGTAGGTTAGCAGGTTAGCAAGTTAGCAGGTTAGCAGGTTAGTAGGTTAGAAAGTTAGCAGGTTAGCAGGTTAGTAGGTTAGCAGGTTAGCAGGTTAGCAGGTTAGTAGGTTAGTAGGTTAGCAGGTTAGTAGGTTAGCAGGTTGTAGTGAATCCCTGATTCGTGGAGATCGCATTACCAGGTAAAATATATTATAAAAAGCTAACTAATTTATGAGCATTATGCTATAATTAAAGTTATAAAAGTAGTGGATTAAATACATATAATTGAGCGTTAAATGAACATTCTTCTTATATACCCGAAATTCCCAGACACTTTCTGGAGCTTTAAGCATGCGCTTAAATTCATCCACAAGCAAGCGACATTACCACCGCTTGGTTTGATTACTGTCGCCGCTATGCTTCCTGAAAAGTGGAACAAAAAACTGGTAGATCTTAATATCGAGAAATTGACCGAAAAGGATATCGAATGGGCTGATTGTGTCTTCATCAGCGGAATGATTGTTCAGAAGGAATCCGTTTTGAAGATTATCAATACCTTCCGGGAAAAAGGTATTACAATTGTAGCGGGTGGTCCGTTATTTACAATCGAACCTGATAGTTTCGATATGGTCGATTACCTGATATTGAACGAAGCTGAAATAACGCTGCCAAAATTCCTTGATGATTTTCAAAATGGAAAAGCTAAACACATATACACAACCACTGAATTTCCTGATATAAAAGATACACCAGCTCCAATGTGGGAACTTCTCAATTTAAAACGCTATGCCACGATGAGCATTCAGTTTTCTCGCGGATGCCCTTTCCATTGTGATTTCTGCAACGTAACTGCGCTTTTTGGCCATAAGGTACGGCTTAAAACCGCTGAACAGATAATCAATGAGCTGGACTCTCTTTTCAAACTTGGATGGCGCGATGGCGTGTTTTTTGTGGATGATAATTTAATCGGAAACCGTAAACGCCTGAAAGAAGATCTTTTGCCGGCTTTGATCGAGTGGCAGAAAAACAAAAAGGGAATTCCGTTTAACACCGAGGTTTCAATTAATCTTGCTGACGATGAAGAAATGATGCAGTTGATGGTCGATGCCGGTTTCGACACTGTATTCGTAGGCGTCGAAACTCCTGATGAGGACAGCCTTATTGAGTGCAGCAAGAAGCAGAACAAGAATCGCGATATGGTTGCGGATATTAAACGCATGCAGCATTTTGGCTTGCAGGTTCAGGGCGGATTCATTGTGGGATTTGATAATGACACCGAATCAATTTTCCAGCGCCAGATTGATTTTATCCAGAAAAGCGGAATTGTAACAGCGATGGTAGGACTTCTCCAGGCTCCTCCAGGCACAAAACTGTATGATAGGTTGAAGCGTGAAAATCGTATAATAGGGGATACATCGGGGGATAATGTTGATGGCACCACAAACATTATTCCGAGAATGAATATTGATACTCTAAGAGAAGGATACAAAAATATACTCGAAAGCATATACGCGCCAAAGCCATATTACCAGCGTGTCACAACATTCCTTCGGGAATACAAAGCTCCGAAAATAAAAACCCCGATTCGAGCGCATAGTATAATGGCAATGTTAGAATCAATCGTTCTGCTGGGAATCATCGGAAAAGAGCGAAAATACTACTGGAGACTAATTTTATGGACATTCGTAAGGCGTCCAAAACTAATCTCTATCGCGTTTACGCTTGCAATCTACGGACACCACTTCAGAAAAATCTGCGATATGCATGTAGTGTAAATTATTTATCCCAATTGTAATATGATAATAAATAATATTCGGAACGCTGACAGACTTGGGACTGTTGAAAAGGCCTACGGTACTAACAAGGTTTTTCAACAAGCCCAGACTTGTCCGCATTTTCTAAAATTTAATTTACGCAATCTTCACTCCGATTGTTATAATGATTTCTTTTATAAGGACTTGATTTCGGATTGATTTCCGCTTTCAAACCAAACAATGTGGAGTAGATGATGAAACTGAGCCATTTCCTGATGCCGACCTTGAAAGAGGTGCCCTCCGAGGCTGATACGCGCGCGCACAGCCTGATGCTTCGCGCGGGGTTGATTAGACGTCTCACCGCTGGAGTACATTCGTTTCTGCCTCTTGGATGGCGCGTGATGAAAAATATCGAGCGTATTATCCGCGAGGAGCAAAATCGTTTCGATTGCCAGGAAATAAACATGCCGGTTTTAAATCCGCGTGAATTATGGGAAGAATCCAATCGATGGACTGATTTCGGAGATGTTCTTTTTCGCTTGAAAGACCGCAGGGGTAGAGACCTATGTCTTGGTCCAACACATGAGGAGGTAATTACAGACCTTGCGCGCTCGTTCATCACAAGTTATCGTGAACTTCCGCAAACATGGTATCAAATTCAAACCAAATTTCGTGATGAGGCTCGCCCACGAGCGGGTGTAATTCGCGGACGCCAGTTCACCATGATGGATGCATATTCATTCGATTATTCGCAGGAAGGCCTGGATAAATCGTATGAAAACCAACGGATTATCTACGAGAGAATTTATAATCGATGTGGGCTGGAATACTCGTTGGTAGGTGCATCATCCGGATTAATGGGCGGAACAGGAAGCCAGGAATTCATGCAGCTTACTCCCGATGGCGAGGACACTGTCATTACCTGCGAGAAATGCGGGTACGCAGCCAACAGTGAGGTAGCGCAAAGCAGATTGAATCAGGTAAGTGAGGTCGTTGAGAATCCTCATGAACCTGAGGACGTTCACACGCCTGATAAAAAAACAATAGCCGCTGTTTCAGAATTTCTTGGTGTTCGACCAATGGACTTGATGAAATCAGTGCTTGTAATGGCTGACGACAAACCTGTACTAGCGTTGATTCGCGGTGATCTTGAGGTAAACGAGACAAAACTTATGACCGCAATAGGCGCTGAATACAGAGCGATGGAGCCTCATGAAATAGTTGAAATGGCAGGAGCGGATGCCGGATTCATTGGTCCTATCGGATGGAAAACAAAACCCTGGATTATTGTTGATGAATCGATTGTGGAAGGCGCATCTTATATTTCTGGCGCGAATAAGAATGATTATCATATTAAGAATATTGTACCTGGCCGCGATTTTTCCATGAAGACAGTGAAAGATATCCGTGTAGTTAAAGATGGAGAGGGGTGTCCGAATTGCGACTCCAAAATAAAAATAAGTCGCGCGGTGGAACTTGGCCATATTTTCAAACTGGGAACGAAATATTCAAAAGCAATGGGCGCGAAATACACTGATTCTGAAGGCGCGGATAATCCGCTGATAATGGGCTGTTACGGAATCGGGCTTGAACGAATAATGTCAGGCGCTGTGGACACTCACGCGGATGATTTTGGAATAATCTGGCCTGCTACAATCGCGCCGTTTGATTTTATAATCATCTCACTCATGCAGACTGAATCATCGATCATGGAAACCGCTAAGAATATCTATGAAAAACTGAAGGGACTTGGCAAGGATGTTTTATGGGATAACCGGGAATATAATCCGGGTGTTAAATTCAAGGATGCTGATTTAATCGGAATTCCAATTCATCTTGTAATCGGAAAGAACTTTTTAAAGGATGGATTGGTTGAGATTAAGATTCGCAAAACAGGCGAGAGAAGGAAAATCAAACCTAAGGTCGCGATTGAGGAGTTGATGAAAATCCATCATGAGCTGATCAACGAGTTGAATGATAGCGCGGATCAGGTGAAATGATACTTACGGATTGTTGTTTGGGATTTATTAATGTAGGGGTGGGTTTTAAACCCACCCCTACATTTTTATCACCGTTTTATATTTCCAAATTTATTCAAAAACCAAACCTGCTAACCTGATAACCTACTAATCTACTAACCTACTAACCTGCTAACCTGCTAACCTACTAACCTGCTAACCTACTAACCTGCTAACCTGCTAACCTGCTAACCTGCTAACCTACTAACCTGCTAACTTATTAACCTGCTAACCTGCTAACTTATTAACCTTCACCTCATCTCCTAAAACCTGCGGAGCGAGAGCGCCAAGCGATAGAAGCACTTTGCTCATCTCCTCGAAAGTCAAATCACACTCAAAGACATCATCAACCGGGATTAAATAGTTAAAACCCGTTGCCGGCATCGGCGTGGATGGAAAATATATCATTACATGCGAAACGTCATTTATCATAAAAGATTTTTTGCTCGACAAAAGCCCCATAACCATCATGTTCGCATACTTGACCAGAACGACCTCACCGAAGCTGCCAATCTTCTCGTCCTTTTTACCGATAAAGCCAACGATTTGCTCGGCTGTGTTATAGACAGTATTAACGACTGGAAAATGATCCATAATTTTTTTGGCATTATCCTGAAAACGGATTTTAGCGTATCGCCTTATCATATAACCGAAAAGAGCAATTATCAAAATTACCAAAAGGTAACTTAAAACAAGAATCGCGGTGTGTGAAAATCCGATTTCAGTTGATATCTTGCCAAGTATATGCCCAATAAAGCTGCTTTTACCGAGAAGAACATTAATCTTCACAACCAGCCAGCCAAGGAGTCCAAAGGTAATCATCAACGGCAAAAGAGTGATGAGACCATAAAGAAAATGGTTGCCGAATCGCTTAAGTAAAGCTTTCATAGATAAACCGCCATAATATGAGTTCTCAAAACAAATATTACTGATTAAATTCAATTCAGTTTCATTAATTATATCGACTCTTGACGCTGGATACAAAATTTCACCGGGAATTTAGTATTTTCAGCCATTACTCCACTCTTTAATGCAATGTATGTGCCATACTTAAAAATTCAATGAATTGGAAATATTCCCACAATATGCATTAACACTTAATCATTCATGATATAATAAAATGTTTAATTAGGATTAAATTCCGTTCGGAGGATTGAACAATGGCTCGCGCGGGGATTCCACTCGCATTGGAAAACTGGACATATCTGCCTCTCTTCAAATCTTTTCTTGAGGGATTGGGGCAGAAAGTTATAATCAACGCACCTACAAACAGGGCGCTTGTCGAACTTGGAAGCAAGGCGATTGTTGATGAAACCTGCCTGCCATGCAAAATTGAAGCGGGAGCGGCCCTTACGCTTGATTCGGAAGTCGATTTCCTTTTCATTCCACGTCTCGTGAGTTTGAAAAAAGGCGTTACAAATTGTCCGAAAATGATCGCTATGCCTGATCTTCTTCGCAATAGATGCAAGATGGACATTATGGATCCTCTTGTTGACATACGCCGTGATAAAAAAAGCCTGATTAGAGCTGTAAGGGAGACTGGAGAGAAGTTTAATCCTGATGGCCACCAGGTTTACAAGGCATGGTACAAAGCGCTTTATACCTATCACCACTACAAGCATTTACTGAGAAGCCATCTGACACCCAGAGAAGCTAATGCGGTTCTCAATGGTGAAAATCTGGTTCAGCCAAAACCTGTTAAGAACCAGATTAAAATCGCTTTGGTTGGCCATAACTACAATCTAAACGACCAATTCACCAGTTTTGACATTGTAAGCAGGTTGCGAAAAGAAGGAGCGTTTGTATATACGCCGGATTCTATTTCAGAACGCATTATCAATCGCATGAACAGAATGTTGGAAAAGGAAATATTCTGGATTCATGAAAGGAAACTTTTTGGCGCTGCCATGTATTACATTTATCGTGAAAGAGTTGACGGGATTATTGCTATCACCAGTTTCAACTGCGGTACAAGCGCGGTTACATTCGAGTTTATAAATCACGAATCGGAAAAAATGCGCGTGCCGATTATGCATCTTGTAGTGGACGAACATACCCAAGAAGCCGGATTATTAACGAGGATTGAAGCTTTTATGAGCCTCATTAAATGGAAGAGGGGTGAAACCTAATGAAAAGAGATAAAGTCACATTTCCCCACATGGGGAATATTTATGTTGGACTTGATGCGCTGTTTGAACGTTTTGGATATGATGTTATCGTTCCGCCCAAAATAACACAGGATACAATTCGCACCGGAAGTAAACACGCACCTGAAGGAATGTGTGTACCGTTTAAATATGTTCTTGGTAATTTTATTCAAGTCATGGAAAAACAGGATGTTGATTATGTTTTAATGGCGGGTGGTATCGGGCCATGCCGTTTTGGTTTTTATGGCCATATGTCAAAGCTCATTCTGACCAAGCTTGGTTACACTCCAAAGTTCATAATTCTTGAACCACCCGCGGGAAGATGGTTTAATTTCACTATAGACGTGCTTAAACTTGCGCACTGGCGAATTAAAGATATTATGCCGGCGATTCATTGGTCAGTTGCAAAAATGGAACTTACAGACAGGCTTGAGGAAGAACTCTATATGAAGCGAATTGCTTATGAACCGCAAAAACGAAAAGCTGAAAAACTTTACATAAAGTATGTAAATCGTATTTTCAAAGCTGATACATACGAAAAACTTGATGAAATTAAAAAGGATGCTTTCGAGGAATACGAATCAGCAATCCCTATTGATAATGATCGTGATGATATTATTGATATTGAAATTACCGGCGAAATTTTCATCCTGCTGGAACCTTTCTCGAACATGGATATTGTCCGTAAACTGGGTGAAATGGGTGTACGGGTCAGCAGGACATCATCCAGCTCGAAATGGATTAGGGACCGGATTCTTACTTTCCTTGCCGACAAGAACAAGGAGAAAAGTTTCGAGCGTGCCATAAGAAAAGCTGAGCCGTGGATGAAGGTTCCGTTTGGCGGTGAGGGAATTGAAACAATAGGACATACTGTCGAAGCGGCTGAAAAGGGATTTGATGGCATTATTCAGGTTATGCCTTTCAGCTGCATGCCTGAGGTCAGCGCAAAGGATGTGCTTCCCGATGTGGCGAGAGAAGTCGGAATACCTTTCTACTCTTTTATTTTCGATGAACACACAGGCGGAGCTGGTTTCCAGACAAGGCTTGAGAGTTTTGTGGAACGTGCCCGTGATGTAAAAAATAAAAACAGGAAATCGGATCGTACTGTCGTTACGGTCGCTTAAACAGGTGAAGGTATGGGTTATTATCTTGGAATAGATGTCGGTTCAATTTCAACAAACCTTGTTCTTATGGATGAGAACAATGTTGTGTATCACCAAATCTACCTTCGCACTGAGGGCCAGGCGATAAAAGCGGTAAAGAAAGGGCTTTTGGAATTAAGAGACAAGGTTGGAATTGAATCATCGGAAATCCTTGGGGTTGGCACAACTGGAAGCGGGCGCGAGCTTGCAGGAGTTATTGTTAATGCCGACATTGTTAAGGACGAAATCACCGCTCACGCTGTCGCTACACTTGAAACTGTCAGTCCTGATATTCGAACGATACTGGAGATAGGCGGACAGGACTCGAAAATAATTATTTTGCAGGACGGAATTCCTGTCGATTTCGCAATGAACACAGTTTGCGCATCCGGAACAGGAAGTATGCTTGATAACATTGCGGGTCGTGTGGGAATCGAAATTGAGGATATTGGCCCGAAAGCTATTAAATCGAAGAATCCGGCTGATATAGCCGCAAGATGCGCTGTTTTCGGCGAAAGCGATTTTATCCATGCGCTGCAGATGGGGATTCCCATGAATGATGTTATCGCCGGACTGTGCAATGCGCTTGTTAGAAATTACCTTAACAACGTTGGAAAAGGAAAGGAAATAAAACCTCCTATCGTTTTTCAGGGTGGAGTAAGTGAGAATGCCGGAGTGATAAAGGCATTTGAAGAGGCTCTTGAATATAAGCTCATTATTCCTGAACATAACAAAGTGATGGGCGCAGTTGGAATGTGTTATCTCGCGAAACGGAAAATTGAATCTCTTGCCAGTGAAATGTCCTTACAAATTGATTATCCTGAATCAGGGGGTACTGCAACGGCAACACAAACCATGCCAAGGTTGACAAAATTCTACGGCTTGGAACTTATTGATGTTGCATTTGAGACAAAAACGTTTAAATGTGATGGTTGCGCCAATATGTGCCGAATTGTCCGGGCGTATAAAGACGGTGATGTAATCGCGACATGGGGCGACAGGTGCGGCAAATGGTCAACTTAAATAATGGTAGTAAAAAAGGGGACTTTATTATTGGTGAAAGCCCTTTTTTACGGATAGAACGACTGGAAGTATAAATTTTGAATGGCGACTTTATTGAAATTCTAGAACAACTTCCAGCTAATCCATTAATCGCAATCGGAGGATTCCTTACACTTCGTAAACCAATCGCTCTCATAAAAAAACTATCAAATTCAAAAGTTGATGGATTGGTAATCCTTTCATTATCAGGAAGTTTTGAAATTGACTTGCTTCTAGTGTCAGGGAAAGTAAACGAGATAATCGCGCCTTATGTTGGCGGTGAATCAATCGCTCCGGTTACTCCTGTATTCAGGGATACATGCATGAAAGGGGAGATTATCGCGGAGCCGTGGGATACCGCAATACTGGTGAAAGCGCTTAAAGCATCTGTTGATGATCTTCCTTTCATAGACTGCGAAACAATCAACGGAACAGATATACCTGCAAATAACCGGAGAATGACAGAGTATTTCGCGACAGCTTATACCAGCGCTTTTGTGCGTATCAATGCGATTAAACCAAACCTTGCGTTAATTCACGCATCATACGCCGACAACGCTGGCAACGCGTGTTTTAACGGATCGCCATGGGGAGATATTCTCCTTGCTAACGCATCTGAAAAGGTGATTGTTAGTGTCGAGGAGTATAAAACAGAAGAGGACAATTCTGAATCGGATAATATTATTCCAGTTGACCAAATCAACTTGATGCTTGAAATACCCAATGGGGCAAAACCATTTGACTCCCACGGTTATTATTATCTCGATATGAAACAGTTGGAAAACGGCATTAAAAAAAAATAACACGGTGGCCTTTCCATGGGAAATTAATGTAACCCGGCATCCCCTTGCCGGGGAAACCCTAGAAATCTGTCACATTAATCCGATAAAACCGACCATCGTTCAACCCGCAGCCCCTTTCGGATATGAAATACAGATACTCACGAGAAGAGGAAATATATTTCTTATAGAAAGCAGGGGAATAATCGCGCGCAGGATGGTATGTGATTCTGTCCAGTTTTTTAGTATCAATGTTAAGGACAAATATATCAGTATTGCCTGAATCTTTTTCAACAGTAAATGAGATTAATTCTTCTTCGGCGGAAACATCAAAATCGCGAATATGATTTGGACTTTGATATAGCGTTTCAAAAAGAGCGCCATCATCTGTGATGTCAATACGTTTGATATTGCAGTGTTCATTGCCTTTTTCAATGCAGTATATATTCCCGGATGATTTAATCCGAGTAGCATAGACGCCATTAAATACCTTCTCATCGAGTGTGCCATTTGAAGATATCTGGATATGAGTTTTATATTCGCCATCGGCTAATGCTGATACCGCCAGTATTGATGATGTTTCCTGAAACATGTAATCAAGATTGACAATGTAGCCAATGCTTTGGAATTTCTCCAAATCAAATTCGTTATCAGTTAGAATTTTAGTGCCGTGCATTATTCTAATAAATTCGGATTTGCTGTTAGACGACAGGCATACTAATCTACGATCCCATTTCTTATATTGATAACACGGCATGAATTGGTCATCTGGAAACTGGTGAGCGTATCTGGCAAGATTTATATCATAATTGCCATTACTTATCTGGCTAAAATATATGATACCCTTTGAAACCCTCAATTCATCCGGGAATCCTGTTGTGGAAATTCCTGTGACAGGCTCAATCTTGTCATTTACAGAATAATCACTGGAAAGAGAATAGGGGATTACAAGCGAAACTAACAATATGGAAATTACCGCAAATCCTGCATATCTTCGATTAATTGAATGTCTAAAATAATGCAGTATTACTGCAAATACACAAATAATGCAGATTAATTCAATGTAGTCTATATGATAAAAATATCCGAATATCAAAAATGTGAAAATGCTTATAAACATGAAAACCACATAAATGCTCAGCAGTCTTGAAATAACCAGAAAGGGTGGGATTAATAAAACATACTGGTATGATGATGTTACCGGAGAGACAAGCATCGATGCCATCAGAAAGAAAGAAGCGCAATCGACATCATTAACTCGCTTGTCGTTTCGCATGGCTGAACTGATGAATGAAAATAAGGCAATCAAAATCAGTGATATAAACATCCTCAGGAAACTAAACATGAAAGGTGAATTGAATGCAGGTTCCTGATTTCGAAAAGGGTCATGTACAAAGAGATTCCTCAGCAGCACTGTATATGATCTGAAACCGTGATGAAATGGATTTTGAATTTCACCGGACAGAGTGGCGGGAAGGACAAGATTGAAATAAGGCTCGTATATCTCAGGGCTTATCGAATAGATAACAAGATGAGGTATCGTAAATCCAATAACCATTCCGGTAACGATTTTCCAACGCCTGCTCATGATAGCAGGAATAATCATAAACAGCGGGAACGGTTTAACCGATGATGCCAAACCGATTATAACTCCCGCTGCAAGATGCCTGTTTTTATGCCACAGGAACAATCCAAGCGACACCATGAAAAGAATAAACAGATATGCCTGACCCATAAGAATATTATTGAATACAGGGGTTACGAACGAAAGTCCCAGAAGAAGAACAATATGAAATCGTATGTTATACGTTCTATGTAATAGGTAAATAGATCCAATAAGAAAAAGCAAATTAAGAACTGACCAGAGCGATTTAGCCGCATCAGGTTTAAGTAAAGTTACAGGTGCATAGAGTATAAGCGTTGGCGGTGTGTGAGGAACGTATGAAACAATCGTGTTTTCAATGCCGTAAATGTTCGCTTGGCGCTTTAGATGCCGATTGTCGTAGATATTGGACAGGTTTTTGCCATCAGAAAACATACTCGATGCAGTATAGTAATTTGCGAAATCGGATTTATTTTTCGAAATATCGGAAAGCAGGAAAAGCGATAAATATATGATAAACAATACAATTAAAGCAATTAGTATGATATCCCTGTGATTAATTATTTTTTCGATATTGTGAATCATTTTGATTCCAGCTCTAAGGATGAACAATCGTTACTTCGTCATAAACACTTTCAGGGATGCGATAAATCCTGACCGTTGGGCCAACATACTTCTCTGACGGTTCAACTTCGTGAACCAGTTCACCAATCGATTCAAGCGAGTCGTAGTAATTGCGCCAGACTTTGTAGATATCCGGAAATGATGTCTGGCTGGGCGATCCGGGTTGATATCGTGAGTAAACTCCTGAGTTGATAATCACATATTCAGGTTTGTTTTTTACAATCAAATCAAGCGGTGAATCCTTAGTGCGAAAACTAGTGCCGTACCACGGAGTTATGATGAAAAACAAATATGCCGGTTCATTGAAATATGCGCTTTGAATATGCTGCTGTTTTAGATAAGGCCCATCTTTTTCGATAGCAAGCTTTGATCCACGCGGGATATTTCGGTTAATCCATGCGCGAGCGACCTCGCGTGTGTCGGGTTTAAGGCTTTCACTATATATCTTCGCGCAGGATATTATGGGCTGAATCAGAAGCACAGCGAGAACGACAATACCAAATGAACGATGATAGAGCGAACGTGAAAAAAAATATCGAATAAAAACGGTTGAAAACAAGAGCGCGAATATCAACAATGGAATCGCGTATCTATCGGCAGTTACAGGCCATTGTCCATGTAAGATAAGGATTAAAAGCGGAAATGTAATTAACGCGATTGTCCAAATCTTGTTATTTCTGAAAGATATGAGTAACCCAATTATTCCAGCAATGAAAAACATCCATCCAGTGCCGTTGATTAAATGCCTGATAAGTTCAACCGATGGATGCCGTCCCGCCTCCATCCCGATATGACCCTCGCCAAGGTGAAATGAAATCTCCTTGAACTGAAATACAAACTGCGAGAAATCAATAATTATGAACGGATTGAAAACGAAAAACGAGACAAGGAAGGATGTGAAGATATATATTAGAGATTTGAGTTTAAATTTTTCCTTTGGCAGCGTGTCTGCGAAATAGATGATCAAAAGCGGGATTATCATTAGGGCATAATTGTATTTGGTCGCGGTGGCGAGTCCCGCCATGACCGCTGCCCAGTAGATAAACGATGCTTTCTTATCTTTAAAATGATAGATGGATAAAAAGTAAATCGACACGCTTGCGAAAAACAGCGCTGGAATATCGGGAGTAATATACTGCCCGTGTTTGATTAAAAGTGGCGTAATCGAGGCAAGGCACAATACAAAGAGCGCTGATTTATTATCAAGCCAGTTCTTCACAGTCAGATAGAAAAAGTACCCGATTCCAGTGCTCATCGCGGCGACAAGCAATCGTCCCCAGTAGTGGAACTCGCCACGGTGAGTTGAATAGTACTTAAAATAGTCCTCACCGTTATTGAACGTTCCGGCAATTTTTCCAAGCAGGTAGATAATCTCATACTCGATTGCCAGAAGGTACATCAGAAGCGAAGGCCAGTGGAAGAAGTGAGGATTGTAATCGCCGTTTAAAACTACACTGACAGCGCGCGAAACAACGATAGGCTCATCCGGATGATAAATCCCCGGAAGTCCATGCCTGATTCCGATTAATCTCAGCACGAATCCGAACACAAGAATAAAAGCAACCAAAAGGCTTTCTCGTTTAATCCTCATGAACGAATTGTATCAAATGGAAAATGAAATAGCAGAAGGTTTTAGAGCCTGTAGGGAAAGGTCATTTTTCCATCTCATCCCCCCCTTAATCCCCCCGCGAGCGGGGTGAGTTTTTTTTTGCATTATAAACAATATATCTGATCTATATACTATCGAAGGGGAGAAACAACACTCTCCCTCCCCGCTCGTCGAAGACCCTGAGCGTAGC
>JAGGVT010000190.1 GCA_021157815.1 bacterium
ATCAAACTGATGATCTGACGTGCCCATTTCAAAGCGATTATTGTTTGCGTCCTTATAGCATATCACATAGGGTAAAACGCTGTGATTACCGGTCAGATTAGCGAGTTCTTTTGTATATCCATCCGCATTGATTAGGACATCCGTTCTCATGCTTACCCCTGTCAACGGATAATGAGTATTGGATGAATCCTGCGGTTCAAGAAGCAGCGCTAAATCGAAAACATCCAGATCGAGACGATTTGTGTTGGACGGTGGTTGACCGGGATCGCCCTTGTCGAACGGATGGCGCAACGAAAAACCGGCGATTATATTGCCGTCTGTGTCAAGCCCGATACGGTTGAGTTTCAGGCAATCGGTGCAGGGTGAGATTGTGAAAAAACTTCCGCCATTTACAACATACGCCTCACCTTTGGTAACGCTTCTTACAGGTATCAACTCAGCAGACAGGTTGTCATCAGACAGGATTAACTCGAATCCACCCAGTATTCCAAAAGCTGAATACCGGTCATGTGTGATAATTGGTAGTGTGTCAAAATCAATGTGACTGAAATCCTGAGGTAAAGAGCCAGTGATTGGCTCGGAACCGCCACCTGAACAACCGACGATGAATGCAATGGATAATACAATCCAAAAGAAACCTCTGTTTTTCAACATGACATTCTCCTTAATAATTATTTATCGTATCCCCTGGGAATTTCAGAGTTTTCACTCGTATCTATTTTTAATTATACACCAGTGATTGATATTTTGCCAGAAAATGGGTCGTACGGTTTTCGGGGAGCGGGTCAGCCGGGCTGTTGAAAAGCCTTTTTATCCCATACTGTAGGGGCGAACCTTGTGTGTACGCCCCTACATTAGCGCTTTTTCAACAGCCCCACACTCTCGACTTTCAACAAAAAAAGAAGGTTGGACATCTCTTTTAGTATTATTTTAGTTAAAGCTAAACAACCTGTTGAAAATGCTAAAATGGCGGGTGATGACGCGCGGTGAACGAAAATTCAATCCCGATGATGGACTGCTTCTTCTCATCGATGCTCCTCCCTACAGGGGCTTGATGCAGCGGCATCAGCAAATCGTAAACAGATTAAAAAACCGGATTCGAATAGTTTATCAGGAGGAATCTCCCAGCATTCTGTCATGCCTGTTGAAAAAGCAATATTCATTTTCCCAAGCTTTTGAATATAAAAAAGGCATGCGGGAGATATCATCGGGCCTTTTTCATATTTGCTCTCCACCGGGATTGCCTGAGAAACTTGGATTTAACTGGGTGAATCGCCTGAATCATATCGCGGCTTATAATCATCTGAAACATCATTTGGAGAAAATGGGAGGCAGGATTGTTCTGTGGATTGCGCATCCCAAAGGCATTGAGATAGCTGATTATCTCGATTACGAGTTGTGTATCTATGACTGCTATGACTCCTTTGGCGATTTTTCTGAGGAGAAATGGAAATCAGCCCAAACAAAGCAGCTTGAATTAAAATCGCTGGCGAAAGCTGATCTTGTGCTTGCCAGTGCGGAATCGCTGGCGGATACATGCAGACAGCATAATGCGAATGTGCATCTTGTTTCGAATGGAGCGGATGTTTCCCATTTTCAGAGGGTTATGTCGAAACCCGGAAAGAAATATCCGATTGACATTTCGCAGATAAAACGACCCATTGTCGGTTACATGGGTGATATAGCATCGTGGCTGGATATCGATTCCCTTTTGAAATGCGCGTCAGAAATGCCTGATGCCAGTTTTGTTTTTCTTGGGACAATAAAACGTAATATTGAAAATCTTCGCGCATTGCCGAACGCGCATTTCTTTGGCAGGATTGACTACGATGACCTGCCGTATTTTATACGCCATTTCGATGTCTGCACGATTCCGTTTGAAATTAACGAGATGACTGTTCATGTGAATCCAATCAAGGTTTATGAATATATGGCGACCGGGCTTCCGATTGTCAGCTCAAAACTTCCCGAGGTGCTTAATCTGGGCGATTTGGTCTATTTTTATAATGGCGCGGATGATTTCATTGAGAAAGTTAAGGATGCGCTTGGGGAGAAGGAGAATCAATTAAATCTGAGTGAGCGTCGAAAAGAAGCCGCGAAGGCGAATTCGTGGGATGCTCGTGTTGATTTGATTTGGGAATTGATTGAGGGGACTGTGTAGGGGCGTTGCTTGGAAACTGTCTCAGAACTAATAAACATCTAGAGACCTCTGAAAAAAGGAAATAAATGGTAGCCCGGTTTCTCATTAACCGGGGTAATGCGTGAATATTACCCATGTTTTCCCGGCTAATGAGAAGCCGGGCTACAATATTAAGAATCTTTTCCAGAGGTCTCATCTAGTAAATATCCTGTGAATATCTAACAATTTTGTGCTGCGGGCATCCTGGGGCTGTTGAGAAAACCTGTTTTAATTTTATCTTCCCTCAAAGATGGCAAATTGTCATTCTGAACTTGATTCAGAATCCACGTCTTCCAGGCTTGAATATGGATTCCGGGTCAAGCCCGGAATGACATTGAATATACTTGATGGTTTTATTATGATTTTCTGGTCTATTAAACCTTTTTCAACAGCCCCATCCTGCCTGCAGCACAAAATTACTGGTTATTTGCACATTTCAATTAGTTCTGAGACAGTCTCCGCGCTGCGCCTGAAATATATTCGGGATTAAAAATGCACTCTGGGGTTTCCCGGTTTTTCATCCTCATCATTGTCATCGCCAGGTTTGGGAATTTGAAACACATTTGAGGGAGTTTCATCATCAGTTGATTCGCCGTTTTCAGCAAGTTCGTCTTCAGCTTCCTGATTTTCACGCATTACACGAAGCTGTTTCTGGGAATAGAGCGGTTCAAGCGACATAATCGCCGGAGGATACCAATCCGGCTGAAGGAATTTCTTTTCCGGCAGGTCGAGCGTAACGGCTTTCATTATGTCATGCCAGATTCGCGCCGGATACCGTCCGCCGGTAACTCGTTTCATGTGAATGGATTCATCATCATTGCCGACCCAAACCGCCGCGGCATATTCAGGCGTGTATCCAACGAACCAGGCATCCTTGTAATCGCTTGTCGTGCCTGTTTTCCCAGCGCAGTCGCGCTCAATCCTCGCTCGAGTTCCTGTTCCCTGCAAAACAACACTTCTAAGCATGTGAGTCATGAGCCTGACAAGGTTTTTTGGCGCTCCTCTTTGCGGATGCGGGGAATGCTGATAGATAATCTGCCCGTTGGAATCGGTGATTAGCCGTATGCCGTACGGTTTGTTGTATATGCCATCGTTTGCGATTGTCGAGTACGCGGATGTCAGTTCAAGCACTGAGACAACACCAGTACCAAGTGCGATTGAAAGTACCGGGTCGAGTTCACCGTTGTGAATTCCCATGTATTTCGCCCAATCTACTACTTTTTCGGGTGTAACAAGATTGCAGGTTTTTACTGCCACCACATTACGGCTGTACTGCAGGGCTTCCTTCATTGTAATGATATACATGTACTTGTGATCGTAATTCTGCGGTGAGTAATCCCGCCCGAGTTTGTCCTGGAGTGTAACAGGTTCGTCAATAACAAGGCTTCCCGGCGAATAACCGGCTTCCAGAGCGGCAAGGTAAACGAATGGTTTAAACGCGCTTCCCGGCTGGCGTTTCGCCTGCCATGCCCTGTTAAATTCATTCTGCTCAAAATCAATGCCGCCAACCATCGCTTTCACAGCGCCGGACGAGGAATCCAAAAGAACAAACGCCCCTTGTGATATCTTAGCTTTCTGGAATTCATTACTCAGTATATATTCAACCAGTTTTTCCTCAGCGATTTCCTGCGCTTCAGTATTAAGCGTCGTGTATATTCTCAATCCGCCGAAAAACAGCTTGCGCTGTCCGACAAGTTTTTTCGCCTCTTCAAGAATATAGGTTCCGAAGTATGGGTGTTTGAGGTTCTTGTAGCCGCCTTTTGTTAATCCAACGAGAGTGATTTCCTCTTTCTTTGCAGCATTATTCTCTTCCGGAGTGATATATCCCTCCTCCATCATGGCGTTTAAAACAAGATTTCGCCTGTTGGTCGCTCTTTCGATGGAGAAATAGGGATTCAGGTTTGATGGCGCCTGCGGGATTCCGGCAATCAACGCCGCTTCGGCAAGAGTGAGTTCCGATGCATGTTTCCCGAAATAATTCTGGCATGCCGCCTCAATGCCGTATGAGTTCGAGCCAAAGAACATCTCATTAAGGTAGAAAGTAAGAATCTCGTCCTTGGAGTATTTGGTTTCAAGCCTTAGCGCGATAATCATTTCCTTGATTTTACGCAAGTATTTATCGAGCGTGTCGCTTTCTTTTTCCAGAAAGAGTTTGCGAACCAGCTGCTGTGTGATTGTGCTTCCACCCTGCTGAATTTTCCCGCCGGCTTTGACATTTGCCAGAAACGCTCTTGTGATGCCCCCAAAATCAATACCCCTGTGATCGTAAAACTCCCTGTCCTCAATCGCGATTATCGCCTGTTTCAGGTTTAATGGAATTTGGTCATACGGCAGGATGATCCTGTCTCCCCTTTCAGCGTAAACCTTTCCCAGGAGTTGGTTGTCGGCGGTGTAGATACGGCTTGCCTGAATGGGTTCGGGGACTGAAAGCTTGTCCAGGAGAGGCATATCCTGAACGACCTGAGAGAAAAAGCCAACCAGAAAGGCGAGTCCGATGCACAAGCCGAATAGTATAATCCAACTAAGCCAGCCGATTATGCTTCCGAATATCGCGAGTATTTTTTTTACCCT
This sequence comes from bacterium, assembly GCA_021157815.1. Taxonomy (GTDB): domain Bacteria; phylum JAJVIF01; class JAJVIF01; order JAGGVT01; family JAGGVT01; genus JAGGVT01. Next base: position 4,751 of record JAGGVT010000190.1, read on the forward strand.
TTTCAAATCCTGTGCCTTGAATTATACATTATGCAATAATGATACCAGATTCGCATTCCATGGAAAAAATGATAATGCCAAATCAAGCTGACAGCAACATATTTGATTCTATTTGAAGATCTTATATATATCAATCCTTATGATAGAGATAGTTATAATGGAAGATTATGGACTGACAAAAGCAAAATGATATGATATTTTATTCATTGGGGATTGGAGATATTGTCGCTTTGCTTTTGGGGTGAGACAGTTTGAAGATTGGCCGCATATTAAAAGAGACAAGGATAAAGAAAGGCATTACGTTGAGTGAGGCTTCAAAAGCGCTTCTCATTCAGGAAGACTATCTTGAGGCAATCGAGGATGGCATGGATGACAGGCTGCCGGCGGGAGTTTACAAGCTTATTTACACTCGATCATACTGCGCGTATCTAGGAGTTGAATACAGGGAAGAGAAATCTAAGAAATCGCCTGAGCAGGATGACATTGAGAAAGAAGGGGAATCTGAAAAGCCGGAATCTCAAAGTACGGAACCACTTGAGCTGGATTTTCCAATCGATATCAACCGCGCGTTTCGAATGGGCTTTAAAATAATTGTATCAATTGTCATCGTTTATATTATAGTTAAATTCTTCCAGCTGATTTTTTAATCACAAGATGCAACTTATACGGTTGTTCAAGTATCATAGGATTAGTGAAAAAGTTCATTAAGAAGGCAGGAGAGAGCAGGTAAAATGAAAATGTATATGTCACCTTTCGGATTGATTTCGAATCGAGTGCTTCTGTGTGTTTTATTTATGATAGTGGCAGGCGCTGTTTTTTTTTATGAGGTAATCCTGAAGCTTGTCGCGATTGGATTTATCGGGTTCGTTGGCTGGATGATTGGCTCGGCGCTCGATGACAGGTATTTTTTAGGGCGCTTGAAGTATAAGGTGAATAACATGTTCTCCCGCCGCGGCAGGTGATGGTTTGATATTGATTATGGAATAGCTGAGCGTTTAAGCCCTCTGCTATTTTTCTGATTTCCCATATACTTTCTCGATTATCGCTTTTGTCTCCTCAATTGGGTGGGTGAATCTGTATGCCATCTGTGTGATGAGAATTATAGACTGCGGACGGAATCTCGCCTCGACAAGCAGACCTGTGAACATGTATGGGAGAATTAATCCAAGCCAGTGAATCCTGCCGCAGAATATGTGAGGGACGTTGGCAAATAAATGAGCGATTGCATCAAGCCAGCAAAGCAGGAATGCATTTCCGATGTTAAGAAAACCAGCCGCTGGCTCGTAAACCTGCGCGATTATCGCCGATGCGAGTCCCGTGTATGTCGCGAGTTCGCAGATGGGAATTGCAACGACATTCGCGATGAAGCCTGACGGGCTTATCCTGTGGAAATGAAATGCGAGAACGGGAATCACGGCAACTTGGGCGGCGATACACAACAGGAGTATTTCATGCGCGTATTCAAGAGGTCTCCTGATGATTTTAATATGCTTGAATTTGTTGATTAATCGTTTCGAGAGAGGCATTATCCCGCTCAGGCGCGGATAGATATAGATTAATCCCCAGCTTGCGGCGTATGACAACCTGAATCCGATATCGTTCATCAGTTTGGGATTTGCGAAAAGCCAGAACAAAGCTGTAACGTAGATTATGTTCAGCGAATGAGCCTTGCGATTTATCAGGCGCGCGGCAAGATAAAGGTAACATGCTGTGATTGCCCTGAGGATTGACGGTTCCTGGCCAACAAGCAGAAGAAGCACAAACAGCAGAATTCCAGCCGCAAAGAAAAGCGAATTCCTTAACTTTGATGGCAGTTTGAAATTCTCCGCGAGCAGGATAATTGGAAAAATAGTCAGTGATACTTGCGCGCCGGATGCCACAAGGAGATGCGACATTCCACTTTGGACAAAATGATTCCAGTTTCTGATTTCAATAGTGCCGCTTCCCCGACCAAGAATAATTCCTCCAACCAGTTCTTTTTGGGTTGATGTCATGCCGAATCCCATACCGTCAACCAAACTTTCCCGAAGAGGGATAATCGCCTGCTGGAATGACAGGAACCACTCCTCGGGAAAGAAAGAGATGGCGCCGTATGATGCTCGAACCAATCCGGCAATGAGACAGGAGATTAGCAAAGTGAAACGCATTAATGAGCTAGTGGCTCGAAAGGAGGTAAAAAGCAGCGTAATCGCTATCATTATTAGATATGACTGAGCGAATTTGTCGATTGTGATTTCGAATCCGATAAGGATTCCGAGAGAATAAGCAAGTAGAACGTAAAAGGCGTACAATGCAAAATTCCTGTTAAGATGATTTAAACAACTTTAATATTCGCTTTATACTTTATAATTAATGCCGACACTATATTTAGTGAATGGCGCTCTGATTAATAGACGGCGCCGAATTCGATTTCGCTGCAATGAATGGGGATTTATTTTTGTTCAACTTGTTTTGATTTTGACAGATATTAATTAAAGAAGTCTAAAGATGATTAAGAGTATGATAAATACCGCAAGGTAATTGTTGAAATCCACCGGTGGACAGGTGAGGTATGATTGAAGTAGAAAGCTTGACCAAATCGTTCGGTGACACGGTCGCCGTAAAAGATGTTTCTTTCAATGTTGAGTCCGGCGAGGTCCTTGGGCTCCTTGGCCCAAATGGCGCGGGCAAGACCACGACAATACGCATGCTTACGGGTTATCTTCCGCCCACACGCGGCACCGCACGGATAGTCGGTTATGATATTTTTAAGGATTCGCTGAAAGTCAGGCGTCAAATCGGATACCTGCCGGAAAACGTTCCTCTTTACAATAATATGTCTGTTAACACGTTTCTTAATTTTGTCGCGCGTGTGAAAGATACTGAGGTGCGAACCAGAAACGACCAGATTGATGAAATCCTTCTGCACTGCGGCCTTAGAGAGGTTCAGAATAAAACTATCGGCAAACTGAGCAAGGGCTTCAAGCAAAGAGTTGGACTTGCGCAGGCGCTGATTGGCAATCCGATGGTTCTTATTCTTGATGAGCCGACAACAGGACTCGACCCAAGGCAGATTGCCCAGATTCGAGATTTGATTAAGCAACTTGCATCAGGGCATACAATTATTCTCTCGACTCACATACTTCACGAGGTCAGCATGGTTTGCGACAGAGTCGTTATCATTCATAACGGCGAGGTTGTCGCGCAGGACTCAGTTGAGAATCTTACAAAAGAACTGACCAAGACGCAGATGACATACATTACGATCCACGGACCGCTTAAACTTGTAAAGGAAAGCCTTAAAACAGTTGAGGGCGTGCTTGTAGTGGAGAGCCATCCCGGGGATGTTGAGGATGTGAATAATTTTATTGTTCATGCCCAACTTGAAAGGGATATACGGGAACTTATCGCAAAATGTGTTGTAAACAGTGGGTTCGGTCTTCTTGAACTGAAAAGCCATGCACTTTCACTTGAGGATATTTTCCTTCAGTTGACAACAAAGGGCGCCAAACCGATGAATTTGAACTGATTGCTGAAAAGCGCCGTTGGATGATGAATTTGATAAATTCAAAACCGATCAGGATTAAGAAATGAAAAACGTAAAAACAATAATGGACAAAGAGATCAGGGCTTATTTTACGTCACCGATGGCCTACACAGCCTTGTGCTTGTTCCTGCTGATTAGTGGAGTCATTTTCAACAGCAACATTTTGAAGGAACATAGCAGTGAAATGATCAATCTGTTCATTCTGATGATATATCTTTTCATCATGATAATTCCAGCATTGACCATGCACCTGTTCGCTGAGGAGCGCAGGAGCGGCACAATCGAATTGTTGATGACCTACCCGATTCAGGACTGGGAGGTTGTAATGGGCAAATTCCTTGCGGGCTTCGCGCTTTTTATGGGGATGCTTCTTTTGACATTCCACTTTCCATTGTTTTTGTTAATGTGGGGGAATCCGGACCCCGGCGCAATACTCGCCGGCTATCTGGGATTAATCCTGCTTGGCGGTACGTTTCTCAGTATTGGAATGCTTGCTACATCATCCACTAAATCACCCAACGTCGCGTTTATCATGGCTGCGGGAGTTTTGTTCGGGCTGACAGTAATTGGCCAGGTCGCAATTAATTTTGCGGGAACCGGAGCTATCGCGGATTTCGTTTCGTACATATCAATAACGGAACACTTTCGCAATTTTACAATGGGGACCATTAATTCCAAGGATATCGTGTTCTATTTAAGCGTTATTTTCTTCGCGCTGTTTGCTTCTATCAGGCTTGTGGAGATGAGACGCTGGAAAAATTAATGAAATGTTCAGTATAACAGCACTGAACACGGGAGACATAGAATGGTTGGTTTAAACCCGGATCACGATAATATCAGGGACATATATATGGATAGCAATCCGTCTGAGAAAATCAGGCAATCCAAAAACGCGATACCAAAGCTGATTGGCAGTGTGGGCGCCATCGCGCTTGTTCTTGGATTGATAATCATCGCGATTTCAGATTCCGTTAATGTCTTCACGCTTGGCTTGTCGGGTCTGGGACTGCTTCTTCTGCTTGTGTTTGTCGCGATTGATTTCAAGAAAGTCAAAGCGTTTATGTCATCACGAGAAACAGTCTATTCAGCCAACATGACAATAGTGTTTCTCGCGTTGTTTGGAATTCTTGTGATTGTGAATTCAGTCTCGTCGAACCATTATGTTACAATTGATCTTACAAAAAACAGCGATAACACTCTCAGCGAACAGACCAGGAAAATCCTGAAAGATGTCAGTTCAACAAAACGAAATATTCAAATCACAGCGTTTTTACGAAATGACAGCCCGAGGAAGATGCCATGCCTGGCGCTTCTGGAACGCTTCAGCCATTTCGCGCCAACACTGAAATACGGTTGTATTGATTATGAGATAAAAAAGAAACTGGCAATTGAAAAAGGAATCGACAGGCCATGCCTGCTGCTTGAATCGGATGGCATGTCGCAGATTTCCAATGATTTTGATGAGAGGAGCGTTACAAGCGCGTTGTTAAAACTTCTTCATCCTGACCAGAAAGTTATTGGGCTTCTCGCAGGACACGGGGAATTCAAACCGCAGGGGACAGGTGGACGATCTCTCTCGCAACTGGTGGCATATCTCGAAAAAGAGAACTTCATTGTAAAACCGCTTAATATCGCATCGACGGGAAATATCCCGCTTGAGATTTCGCTTGTGGTGATAGCGGCGCCTAATCGGCCTGTCAATGAGAGGGAAATCGCGGCATTAACGGACTTTTCACGTCGTGGCGGTTCCATCGCGCTTTTCCTCGAACCATTTTCAAATCACGGGCTTGATTCGTTTCTTGGCAAAATCGGTGTTGAGGATAATGATGACATGCTCATCGATCGCACGGAAAACTACTTCCAGGAGGAGACAACTCCTGTACTAAAAACATATATGCATCACCCGATAACCGCAGGTTTTCTTGAAAAGCAAATGGAGGAGGGCGGATTTGTTGGTGGATTGATAGTTCCAACCGCGACTAGTTTTAAAATATTGGATAAACTTCCACAGGAACTTAGCGTGGAACCGCTTGCGCTTTCAAGCAAAGAGTCATGGGGTGAAACTGACAGCACGATTGTGGAATTAAATCCTGAGGAGGACAATGTCGGGCCTGTAAATGTAGCGGTTGTATCAACTATAAATTTCCCGATGAATGAAGAGGATGGGACTGAATCGGTTACATCCCGTTGTGTTGTGGTTGGTGATGCGGATTTGCTTACAGATGCCAGTTTGAAAGAGGGCAGCAATTTCGATTTCGTTCTCAACTCGATTAACTGGCTGGTGGAAGAGGAAACAATGATTGCAGAGCGTGTGCGTATTGCCGAGGACCGTAAAATTGATCTTGAGCCTTCGCAGATTAAAGCCATGCAGGTTATCAATTTGTTTATTCCTTTGTTTATCGCAGCGATAGGCTTGTTCATGTGGATTAGACGGCGTTAGCGCCGGATTATTCGGAGACACGTAATGAAATACACTAAAATACTGGTTCTTATTTTAATCATTCTTGCCGTTGGTTATTTCTTTCTGGAACATAAAAATCCTCAGAAAAAACCAGGTGTGTTCGCAACCGTTGGCGAGTATTTTTTTGTTAAGGCGTCTGATATTGACAGAGTGGAACTTGCCAGTGATGATGGGAATATCGTTATTGTCAAACAGGCGGATGAATGGCGGATTGAGTCGCCACTCAAATCTCCCGCTGATATAGGTACTGTCAACGCGCTTCTCGGGGGAATCATTCAAAATCCGATACATCGTGTATTGCCATCCGACCAAATAGGTGAACTTTCTGAATATGGCCTTTCTGACACAAGTGAATCTGTAACACTTTACGGCGGCGGGAAAGTCCTTCTCGATTTAAAACTGGGCGACAGGAATCCAACCGGCAGTGATCTTTACGCGAAGAAAGGCGGTGGTGGCGAGATTTTCACAACCGCGGTTCAAATAGATGACAAGCTTATTTATGACCCGAACCATTACAGGACGCGTACGCCGATGCGAATTGATGTGGATTCGGTTTCATCGCTTGTGTTCACATATCCTGATAGCTACTGGCGGCTTGACCGTCGTGGCGATACCGGCAACTGGTATATTAGCGAACCTGAAATGTTCAGGGCTAAAAATTCAAAAATAAACAGGATGCTTTCCCAGCTGAAATCAATGCAGGTTACTGAATTCTTGAATCAGCGTCTTCCCGATGATGATGCTCATGGCCTGAATACTCCCGAAGTCGTTGTTGAAATTACCAGCAAGATTGATAACAGAACTAAAACAACAAAGATGATTCTGGGTGAAACATCGGTAGAGAAAAACGCGATTTACGCCAGGCTTTCAGATTTGCCGGATGAGGATGTTCTTATCGAGGCAAGCATCCTTCACAAACTCAAACTGACTGCGGATGACCTTCGCGAGAACAGTTTGTTTCTTGTTGACCCGACTAAGATTGAGAGTTTGGATGTTCGCGAGCGCGGCGCAAAGAACCTGAGCATCTACCAGACTCCCAAAAATGAATGGAAAATGATTTCCCCCAATGCCGGAAACATGGCTGAGTCGGCATTGAAGGACTTTTTCCAGAAGCTGACCAACCTTCGTCCGAGTGAGTATATCTCCCTGGAGGATTTGGATAACATTGATGTGGATGTTACCGGATTTGAATCATACAAGGCGAAAATTGTGGTTAAACGGCGCGGTGATTACAGCGACCTCGAAATAGTTATAGGTAATATTGACAAGGACAAGGGATATTACGTTTTGGTCAGTGATATTGAGGGCGCGTATTTTGTAAGTGAGGATTTAGTCGCACAGCTATTCGACTCCAACAAACGCCTCAAGGGTGTGTAGGATTTGTTTTCTATTCAAGGCGTGAGTGAGATGTTTTCCGATTTTTATTCAAGTTTATCTATTGTCGCACCTACCTCTCACTAACCAGGTTGTCGGAAAAGGCATTTTTTGCGATTCTCCTCATTGAAATCCCTCGGGTGCCGCCCATACAGCCGTCTCGGCTTTATGGGTAAAATCGCATGACTTCGCAGTAATCACCCACAAATCACAAAAAGACGTGATGTGTGGGCGGCACCCGAGCCATTTGAGTATATTTCCAACGTAGCAAGAGATTCCTCCGCTTCGCTACGGAATGACAATATTTCTTGTTCTGCCAACCTGCCAACCTACTAACCTGCTAACCTACTAACCTGCTAACTTACTAACCTGCTAACCTACTGACCTGCTAACCTACTAACCTGCTAACTTACTAACCTGCTAACTTACTAACCTGCTAACTTACTAACCTGCTAACTTACTAACCTGCTAAAGAAACCACCTGTATTAACGATAGATAGAATAGTGCATTAGTTATATCTATAAGATGGAGGTGCCACTGATGAAGTGGACCCAAATATGGCTGCCCTTGATGGCAGTGATGGTTTTGATGTTTGCGGGATGCAGTAGCTCGACAAATTCTGTTATTATCCCGAATCCTGATGAGGCAAGGGATACGAGTTACCTGCCGGATGAATACTGCGGCGAGGCTACAATTGTACCTTTAATCGCGGGGCAGAATATTACAGTGGGTGAAGTAATAGTAACCAACGATGAGGAATTCATTTATGTTGAATTCGTCACATGGGACCCATGGGTGCTGATTGAGACGCATGTAGCGGTTTCAGATACGCTTGACGGCATTCCTCAAACGAAAAAAGGCAGTCCGAAAATCGGGCATTTTGATTACACAATCGATAGTTTCATTGAGTTGAGCCAATGGCCCGATGCCACCGAGCTTTACATAGCCGCGCACGCCGTGGTCCATATGCTTGGTGAGAATGGAGAAGTATTGCAGGAGGAAACAGCCTGGGCTAAGGGCGAAGGATTCGACAAGTCATGGGCGATGTATTTCCTCTACACCATTCAGGAATGCACTCCGGCAGTGGATGACTGGGTGGTTCTTCCTGATTTTCCTGTCGAGATGATTGTTAATCCCGGTTACTGGGCGACATTCGATACGGAATTGATGAATATTCCGTATGGTGAATATACAGTTGAGGACTGGTGGTATGGCGGCTGGTGCATACAGGAGGATGTTCCGATGGAGTATGGAACGACACTCTGGACATACCTGTATTCGTCACTGGCAGCCGACCTTCCGCCGGAAGCGTCGGGATATGATTGGGAGATGATTAATTATGTAATCAATCATACACCAATGGCAGCTACGCCTGAGGATATTCAGGAAGCTATCTGGTATTTCACGGAAAACAAGACGGAATATCCGACTGACCCTGAAGCATTATGGATGGTACTTGCTGCTGAAGAGAACGGAGAGGGTTATTCTCCTGTAGAGGGCGGAACTGTGGCGGTAATCTGTTATGTCGGGCCTGAAGTCCAGTTGAGCATTATTCAGGTGGATAATTCCTAGCAATATTTCGGATTTGCTTTTAATTGGATCAATTGAAAATAACAGCCCGGCGAATCATCGCCGGGCTTTTTCATCTATGCAGGTTTTCAAACCTGCAAACCTGCTAACTTCATCCGTTCGCAGATGAATCTGTCTTCGAACGGAACCTGTCGAAAGACAGGACCGGACGTATTAGCCTTAGGAAGTTTTAACTCTGCCAATAATCCCCCCCCGGAGCAATCCGCGGGGGATTTTCTTTTTCCTATCAATTTGATTTGCGTTTTCTAATGCTCTTAGGAGTAAATACGTAACCCGGGGACGCTTCCCCGGGCGAAGTCGAAAGTTTTACATTATGGAATTGATTGTGCCATACAAAATAAACCAGATGTAACAGTGATTGACTTGATTGAATACGAGCGAAATAAGGACGACTAACGCCCGGGGAAGCGTCCCCGGGTTACTGATTAGTCGTCCCTGAAAAACTATGTTTTGAGTTATGAGCAATTGAGTATCGGTTGGGATTTCCAGTTGGATTTCCTCAGGATGTTGTGAATACACTCAAAATCTTGACCAACGTTGTTTATAGGAGCGGATGCTTGTGTGAGAGGCATAAAAACAGGTGAAAAAAAGCGCAAAAAAGAAAGCGAGGCAAGTAGCTTTCTCAAAGACGAATTGGATTTAGAAAAAGCAGTAAATTAAAAGAATAGAACAGCATATTGAGCTCACAATTTGCAAGCTCAAGTCAATATGGTGGAAGTGGTTAGATTACCAATACAAATCGTGCTGGTCGAAATAGTCTAAAATGCGCCAGCCTTCGGGTAGGCGGGTGAGGAGGAAGAAGCGGGTGTATTCGCGTGGGCGTTTTGTTGCTTTTGGCGTTGTGGTATCAGTATCCGATTCATCATTAATTAGCTCATCATTCTCAATTACGGGATATTCGACTCGTAAAATTACCTGGAGTTTTGCGGTGTTCATCTCGACTTCCGCTTTCACCAGCTCGTGAGTGTAAACAACATTGTCCTTGAAACGTATTGGATTCTGGTACCATGATTCGAGATTCGTGATTGCCTGTTGATTTAAATCGAAAGCGGTGAGGTCGCGGAATTGAATCCAGTCACGGGCGCGAAGGATATCATCAACGTACTGAAGAAACGATTTAATCCCCATAATATCTTTGCCCGACACAACGGCGGATGCCTGCGGGCGAATCGCCAGATACTTTTCCAGTTTAAAAAGGTTGGCCTGGCAGTCCTCAAGCGTTTCAGGCGGGAGAGCGTACTTTGACGCCCTTGCGTAGAAATTACGCGCGTCGATATAATTCTCTTTCAGCTTGGCGATTCTTGCGAGGAAGAAACATGCCCAGCCGTATGATATTTTGTCGGGAGGAATGTAATTAATCGCTTCGAGGAAAACATCAAACGAGTCCATCAGTTTGTTGTTGTCGTACAGTATTTTCCCCTTGAGATATAAGGCATCGCCGTACCGCGGCTCCTCATGCAGGATTGATTCAACCTTGTCCAGCGCATTCTCTTTTTTCCCGAGGTCATTCAGAATCGCGGCTTTTTTCAAATCATCCATGAGATTCTTTCCGACAACTGGAGGCGATATGAATTTCTCAACCTGATCAACCAGTTTAGCCACATGCGCTTTATTCTCCAGAAGCGACCGCCCTGAGCGCAGGTGGCGTATCCACTGGGTTTCAATCTCCTCCAGCGTTGTGTCGAAATTGAATTCGAGATTAGGCTCCGCGAGTATATAGAGAAAATCGTTCGGGTGGAATTTATTTTTTAGAAACAGAATGAAACTTCCACCGCTTGGGTCTTTTATACCGGATGGCATCCGCGATGTGTATTTCTCATCAACAAGGAACATGAGTTCCGGAAGTTTGTCCTGGTTATATAGTTCACTTACCCAGGAATTAAGCGGGACACCGTTGTATGTTTCCCGGATAGCGTCATCAAGCCCTCCGATGAACCAACGTGATGCGCCATAGCGATTGTACTTTTTACACAGGCGATGATAGGCATACGGTGCAAGTGCGGAGAGGTAATCGCCTTCGCCATGAAAAAGAGTGTGTATTTGGTCGAACGAGTAATCCTCCTCCTGCAGGTTTAGTTCAGCAGGATAGAATTTCTCCATCAGCCTTTGCGACGGGTAAACAAAAACCTCGATTTTTTCATCACCGCTCAAATTCAAAAAAGCGGCGATTCGTTTCCAGTCACTGACCATCTGAGTGCCCATTTCCTCAACTTTTTCACGGGGCAGAAGATAATGCGGATACCGTATCAGGAGATGCCCCATAATCATACTGGAATCAAGAATCTCCATCACACGAATATCCATGCGGATTTTCGCGACCCTTTTCACCATGTGGGTCGATAAATCGTGCGCCTGGACAAAATCGAGATGCCCTGTCGCTTTTTCCAAAAATCCTTTTTGTTTGAATATCTCGGCGAGGTAAATATGATTCCATAGATTAACCTCCTCATCGACCGTATGCACAAGCGAGTCCTGCAGGTATTTAGCCGCTTTGTCCCAGTTGCGGTCTTTCATGTAGAGATATCCAAGAGTGTGTTCGACAAGAGGATTTTCCGGATTGTCTTTTAGGAGAGCGTGAAGGATATCAACCGCGCCCTCGTAGTCGCCATCGTGGAAATATGACCATGCCAGTTCAATTTTCTGTCCTAGTTCGCCCTGTGGTATCTGGATATGCTGCGCGGATGCGATTGGGGATATAAACAGAATGAGAGTGATGATGCAAAGACTAAAACACAGCCGGCGGGATGCCAGCGCTACGAATGCCAATTTGAATTTCTTTCGTTTATCCAAAATAGATCATCTCTCACCTGCGGGTGTTCGTAATACAAGCCAGAAGAAAGGCGCTCCGAGAATTGTTGTGATAATTCCAATCGGCAGTTCGCCGACAGGTAAAACATTTTGCGCGACCAGATCGGCTGCCATAAGCAGGAGTCCGCCGCCCAATCCTGTAATGGGGATTAGAACACGGTTATCGGGACCGTGGACCATCCTGAAGAAATGCGGAACGATAAGCCCGACAAATCCGATTACACCGCTCATGCTGACCGCTGCGGCGGTAAGAATCGCTGCCGCTATTAGAATTTCCCGCTTGAGTGATTTAATGCGCACGCCCAGTCCAAGCGCGGTTTCCTCGCCCTGAGAAAGAAGGTTCAGTTTATATGACCTTGCAAACAGGTAAATCCAGACTATAATCAGAACAAATCCAAGAATCACCCATCCGCCGCGAGGGCCTATTTCAAGGCTTCCCATCAGCCACCAGATAACCTGCCTGAGAGATTCCCCGCTTGCGATTATCATTAATGCCACAAACGAGCTGAGGAACGCGCCAAGCACTACCCCCATGAGTATCAGGCGTTTCGTTGAGAAATCACCTTTTTTGTATGATGAAATATACAAAAATGAAATCGCCGCCAGTGCTCCCAGAAACGCGGCGATTGACATGAGAGTGCGTGTTCCCATGCTTGCAATCTGCGATTCACTTCCCGCCGCGAAAACGCCAAGCAGAATCGGCAGGAAAACCAGCACGGCTGTCGCGCCGAATGCCGCTCCTGAACTGGCGCCTATCAGGTATGGTTCCACAAGAGGATTTTTCAAAAGCGCCTGAAGCGCCAGTCCCGCAAGCGCGAGCGCGGCTCCGACCTCAAACGCCATTATCATGCGCGGAAATCGCAGTGACCAGATAATAGTCCTCGTTCCATCATCACCGCCACCGTTGAAAGTCTCGATTAAAACTGGCAGTGAGTAGAATCGGCTTCCAACCATAAGCGATACAACAGCGAGAATAATCACGCAGATTAGCAGCGGGATTGCGGTTTTAAGCGTTCTTTTTTTCCAGTCGGTTATTTTGGTTTATTCCTTTTGTTTTAATAAATAAAATCTGAGACAGTTGCTTGATGAATAAATTTGTGGTGCGGGCATCCTGCCTGCATCACAACAACGTCCCGTTTTAATTCAACAATTTTCCCGGGAAATGGATTCCCGGGCTACAACAACTATTTACGTTTATCATCCGAACACTCCGGCTCGCCGAGTACAGTAACGCCATCAATAATTACTTCACCCAAATATTCCTTTTCAGGTGATAGCTTATATATTGGCACTCCCGGACGAAACAGCACGATAGTGCCGTCACGTGCAATACGGATATCACTGAGAATATACAATCCCTCGCCCCATGTCCAGAGTTCGGCGCCGTTTGAATTATATTTATGGACCGTCACTATGTCCCTTGAGAGTATCGCGCCAGTACTGTGGAACATAATTACGCCTTATGATATTTCCTTTCTCATCAATATACATGAAGAAATCAAGATATCCGCACTGCATGGCGCCGATATATGAACCGTTCTCCAAAGGCAGGATTTCCTGAAGGCATTTATCCATGTAACCCGCATGAGCAGGCGCAATCAGAATGAGTGTTATAAGAAAAGCCATTATTGCTGCAGCACCCCGAAAAAATGATACTGTCTTTCGAAGCCTGACAAGAGTAGATTCCGGGTCAAGCATGGAATGACAGTAGCTTGTCATTCCGGCGAAAGCCGGAATCCATCCTTTTTCAGAGGTCTCCACTATTTTTCTTTGTTTGTTTGGCATACTCTGTATGATACTCAAATCTCCAAATCAGGCGAACAATCTATTTCTAATTGAGGTTGACAGGTAGTCTATAAGAGAAATAACAACCAGAGTAATGATAAACGCCGTGCTCAGTTTGTTGATATCGAACATCTGGATATACTGTAAAACAAGATTGCCGATGCCATCAATGCCGATGTATCCAAGGATAAACGCCATTCGGATATTTATATCTAATCTGTATAATGAGTAACCGATTAACAGAGGGAAAATTTGTGGAATGATGCCGTAGAAAATGACCTGCATGCGGTTTCCGCCTGTTGACTGAATAGCCTCTATCGGACCGGCATCAACATTTTCAATCGCTTCTGCATAGAGTTTTCCAAGCATACCAACGCTGTGAATTCCAATTGCGAGAATCCCGGACAGCGCGTTGAATCCGAAAATGCTTGCCAGCACCAAAACGAGAATGAAAGATTCGAAAGCCCGTACCGCGTTGAACAAACCGCGAATTGAATAGAACACTCCCCGCTGCGGCTGGCGCGCGCCCATCAGATTGAAAGCGCCGATAAATCCCAGCGGAAGCGATATTATCACCGCCAGGACAGTGCCAAGAAATCCGATTTCAATGGTCTTTAGCATTTGCATTGAAAGCTTGGCGATTAATTCCCAGGATAAATCGGGATGAAGCAAATCTGTAATCAGAGTAGTTTTATTCAGATTTTCAATCGACAGCCCCCGTGCAATCTCCGATGGCAATAAACCTGTGTCTTTGCACATCCAGCACAACGCGACAACTGCCACAAGGCTGCCGGCAAATATCAGCGCCGTTTTGAGAGGCGGCCATTTGTAGGGGTCTTTTTTTATTTTATCGATTTTTTTCAATTGTTTGTTTCCCCCCCTTAATCCCCCCGCGAGCGGGGAGAGATGTTAGTCCCCCCCTTAATTGAAGGGAGATGTTATTAGTTTTCCATTTATCAATCATGTTTCCAGTCTAAACACCCTTTATTAAAAAACACTACTTACTCCCTCCACGCTCGCGGAGAGGGCTGGGGTGGGGGCTTCTTGCTATTTTTCGTCCGGCACTATCGCGAAGAGTTTCATGCCGTCCGGATGGAAATATTTGTTCGCAACTATTGATAAATCCAGCGGAGTCAGCGAACTGTAGATTTCATCATAGTTAAGGACATGTTCATAACCGAGTCCGACTTTGTCAAAAAACGCAA
>JAGGVT010000057.1 GCA_021157815.1 bacterium
AAGAATATTATAGTTCCTGATGGCCAGACTCTTGATACTGGAATCATATATCTGTACGTGTAGCAATTCAGATTGATATGTAAATTCAAACCCCGCATAACGCGGGGTTTTTTGTTGCTTTTTAATTGTACCGGGTACAAATTAAAATTACCCCCAAGAAAACCTTCAAAAAAACTAAAATATGTTCCGTAAACTCTTGCTACTTTTTGTTAGATGTGGTAAAATAGTGTAGTGAATTTAGGATATTAATGAGTAAGTAAGTGATTAATAAATGAATGTGAAATGTGAAAAATGCGAAAATGATAATGATAATTATAATCTTTCATATATTTATTCAAATTCGTTTGAGGAAATTCTCAAGCGTGCAAGGAGAAGCAAGATGAAAAAGCTAAGCGTTATAATCGGACTGCTGTTGATTTTTGGATTGACAGCAGGATGTTCAAGCAGCGGCGAAAACGACCCGACTCTGCCATTAAAAGGCGGCTCAGAGGGAGGCTCGAATATCGGCGACCAGCCTGAGCCTCCAATTCCGACTCCATATGCTGAACTGTCAGGACTGTATATCTGCGACATGGAATGGGAACTTGATGGCGACCTTGTTGTTTCCACGCCAAACGGTTTGTATCTCTTCACCCCGTATGGTGTATTGAAAAGAACATATCCTGAAATTACCTGTGTTTCCGGTCTGGCAAACAACGATACCGGACGAGGCATGAGTTATTTCGGCCCAGGAACAGTCGGGAATCCTGCCGGAATGGATGATGACAAATACGTTTCGGGCGGACATGGCACAACGACATTCGATGCCCGTTGGTACGACGGAGATCCAAGCCCGATTCCGGATTTCTGCGATTTAACAATCACAATGCAGTGGATGCCATCGCAGGATTCAGCTCCCGCCGGTTATGTGTATCATCCGTACAGCGGACGAACCTATATCAAACTGAACAGTGGCGGAGTCTGGATTGGTGATGATGAATGTGAATTCGACTGGCATCCGGATATCGGTTCAACAGTTGACCCCGGCGCGCTTTTCGGAACGCCGGTTGGCGATGTGATTTTATCATACGACCAAATGGCGCCGTTCCCGCCTGATATTTGGTTCACAGGCCCTCCGGATGAGCCGAATGACCCTGCGGGCGACTGGGTGGTTTATGTTCCCTATGATGTTTGGGACAGTATGCATCAGCTTGCCGGAGTCGCTCCCGGATATCAGAGAATGGCAAATACTGTCAGGGTCTTTTCAGTAAATGGAACAGATCCCCCATCTCCGATTCCCCCCGCGCGCGATGGCCTTTCTGTTGTAAACGTTGGCGATTTTGACATGGACAACCAGGGGCGGATGGTCGCGGCTGTTTCAGCGAGCGATGCATACATAATCACGAAACCGATTGTGGACGGCGAGCATATTATCGTTGAGAGAGTTATCGGCGGACGCATGAACGGAATGGGAACAGGTCCCGGTGAATTTCAGGGGCCAACCGGTGTGGCGATTGACCCGATTACGCAGAATCATATCGTAAGCGATTCCGGCAACGACCGTATTCAGATATTCACATCGCAGGGCGATTATATCAGGCAGTTTTTGACAGGCCCGAATCCAAGAAAGGCGCTTCATGATTCATGGGGCAACCTGCTTGTCGCGACTGACAACGGCCTTGAGATTTACAACGAGCAGGGGTCGCAGACTGTTTATGGTTCAATCGAGGGTTTTGTCCAAGACAAGGAAACCGGGCTTCCGCTTGAAAACGCTTTTGTGTATATAGTTAGCACATTCGACCTGCCAGCAGGTGGTGATTATACAACCGAGGAAGGTTATTTCAAGATGTATGCCGTTCCGGCTGGAACTCACAATCTGGTTGTAAACAAAACGGCATATTTCGATACGAGTTCGGTAGTTGATGTTTCCGCCGGAAATCGCACCGATGTCAATTTCTACATGTCGAGAGTGCCGGTCTCATCACCGGGTTCAGGTAACGTTTCCGGAACTTTCATTAAGTTGGGTTCACCGCTTGAGGGCGGCGGACTCGGTATTTCGGGACTCACAGTTGGTGTCGAGGGTCTTGGCGTTTCGGATATAACCAACGACAACGGTGAATTCATGCTGATTGGAGTGGATACAGGTCCGCAGAAACTGCAGGTCAGCAGGAATGGAAACATAATCTATGAGAAGAACATCCTGGTACCGGATGGCCAGACATTGGATACCGGAATAGTATATTTATATGTATGATTGATCCCAGAAGTAATTGGTGCCAACCCTCGCACCCGCGGGGGTTTTTGTTTTTAACCCTGGGAGCGCTGGAATCTGTCCGACGCTCCCATAATAATAAAGGGGACGGACACTTTTTATTCTACCCTATTTGACAGGGATTAACGCATGTGCTACCATTCGCCTATGCCACGAATCGCAAGATCAGTAATTACTAACATTCCTTACCATATCACACAGAGAGGTAATCGTCAGCAGGATGTGTTCTTTAATGCGGATGACCGGAAGCGTTTTCTCGAGTGGCTTTCGATGTATTCCGCCCGATTTCGTTTCGACATCCAGGCTTATTGCCTTATGTCAAACCATATTCATCTGGTCGGATTTCCTCGCAAACCTGACAGCATGGCGCGAACGATGAAGGTTGTCCAGGTTCGACACACTCAGGCGATAAATCGTGACAAGGGATGGCAAGGGCATCTGTGGCAGAGAAGGTATTTCGCAACCGCAATGGACGAATCTCACATGTGGCTTGCGATTCGTTATGTTGAACAGAACCCGGTTCGCGCCGGTATTGTAGCCCGTGCGGAGGATTATATCTGGAGCAGTGCCGGCTATCATTGCGGTTTGCGGGATGATGACGCTGTTGTTAAGCATGACAAGCGGATTATGTCCATGTTTGATAATTGGT
Source organism: bacterium (assembly GCA_021157815.1). Taxonomy (GTDB): domain Bacteria; phylum JAJVIF01; class JAJVIF01; order JAGGVT01; family JAGGVT01; genus JAGGVT01. Next base: position 2,901 of record JAGGVT010000057.1, read on the forward strand.
CAAAGGTGCTGAAGAATATTCCATCGAAGGAGAAAGCGGAGCTGTTAAGTCGCAGAACACGAAGCGGGATTCCATGCGGTGACGATAAATTTCTTAGGAAGATGTCGAAGAGGACTGGACATCAGTATATTGACCGTGGGCGAGGACGTCCGCATAAGGTAGATGTATAAAGGTATGCAAAAAGTGTCCGTCCCCTTTTATAAGCATCCTGCGGAATTTTACAAATGTCCTCATTATCTCGATATTCACCTGAACAGCACGTTGTGATCTCAGCACACTTGAAAGCATGGAAACCCCTTGTTCAGTAAAAACATAAGGTGCATATTGCCTTCCACCACGTTTCTTTGAGGTCACAATTTGTGACCTCAAAGATTTATACTCATCAACAGTGAGTTGAAACATGAAATCAATAGGGAATCTGTCCATGTTTCTTTTTACAGATTGTAGAAGCACTTTTGTTTCAACCTTATAAAGCTTAGCCAGATCTGAATCCAGTATTACCTTCTCATCACGGATAACATGTATCATACTGGCGATTTTATCACTCGTGATTCTGTCACTAGTGACTCTATCAACTGGAATTAAGGATTTTTTCGCTTTCAATATCTTTCTCCACATTGTTCAATACGGAAAACAATCGGGCGGGAAATTACTAATGCCTATTCACCTGCCAGACAAATAATAGATGGCACCGAAAGCGAAATCGCTGCACGAATTTTGATTTATTTCACGGTTTTTTTAGTGTGGTTGAGAATAAAATCGGCGTTGAAAATAACCGAATTATAGCCAGGTAAATTCTAAACCAATTGGCTGGTGAATAGGGTTATATCAGGAGGATAGAATTCACATGCTGCTTCAAACTGCCTATGGTGCGAATCGAGCGATGAAGATATCCAATCCTCCAGCGGAAGTCAGGATTGTCTCGTTTGGCTCGCCCGGACCGAATGTGGCTGAGTCATAAAAAACTCCGGTCACGACTGTCGAATTGTCCGAAAGCGTTGTAATCCCCCAGCCGTAATCAGAACTTACCCCTCCAGAGCGTTTCGCCCATGCGAGCGTTCCATCGGGATTGTACCGCGCGATGAAGATGTCCTCACCACCAGCGGAAGTAAGGACTGTCTGGTTTGGCTCGCTTGGACCGAATGTGGCTGAGCCATAAAAATATCCGGTCACGACCATCAAATTGTCAGAAAGGGTTGTGATTCCAAGGCCGATATCATAATCTGCCCCACCGGCGCGTTTAGCCCATGCAAGTGTTCCATCAGGATTGTACCGCGCGATGAAGATATC
>JAGGVT010000148.1 GCA_021157815.1 bacterium
CGACTTTGTAGTGAATTATTCCCTGTTTGTCCACAAGAGGGTAAGACTGCTCCGGAAGCCAGGATGACTTTCCGGTTTCCATATCCGCAATTCTCAGCGTGTGATAAAAACCAGCGAGCGCGACATATCGGTCATCGATAAAATATGCTTTTTCATCGCCTTTGCCCTCGAATATTTTATCGATTTTTCTTACGCCGGTTAATTCCGTCAGCTTAACCGCATCGAGAGTGCCACCATCGTCGTATGTTTCCAGAATCATCTCAAAAGCGTCTGCCGGCCGATGTTCAAACCACGTATCATGGATTTTACCCATCATGTCATCGTTGGGTTTCGCCGCGGTAAGAAAAGGCAGCAGGAGCAACAGCCATATTAGTTTTTTTGATTTCAATTTACTCTGTATCCTCCGGTAGAAGACCCATATCAAGATTATGTATCACGTTTCGAACCGGGTCATAATCGGAATCACTAGCGTCAACCAGTTCATCTATTTTGTCCATATCGTAAAACGGTTTGACAATCTCACCATCTATTTCGACACCTTGCGATATCTCTTTTAACGCATTAATCAGATTAAGCTTGAAATCATGGTCAATATCGGCGGAAACACAAAACATGTCATTTGGAATCGGGCCCACGACAGCGATTACTTTCGTTTTACTCATGATGTCGGGGAATTTATCAATCAGGCGTTCGCGAACATCCTGGAAAGTCGCCCCGGCATCGAAAACACCGTTCATGACATCAATCGCTACCTTGTCATGCGAGCCTACAAATGCCGGACGGTCAGAAAAGTCCTTGTCAACATCAATATTATTTCGCAGAAGCATCTCCCTCGGATACATATGCCCCGATGTTGACATTCTATCGACAAACGCGAAAGAGTGCCCCTTAAGATCGGCAAGAGTGTCGATTCCACTATCATTATTAACAATTATTTGCGAGTTATATTCGGTCGAATCATTGCGTTTGACTTTCAGAATAACATCCACCGCATAACGCTCCCGTCCAAGCACATAGCCAAGAGGATTCATCATGACACAGTCAATCTTGCCGCTGGTCAGTCCGGTAATTGATGCCACATAATTTGTCATTACCGATGATTCAACCGGAATTCCCAATTTGTCGGAGAGGAGTTTATCCAGCAGCTTGTTTCTCTCCACAACCTCACCGCTTTTGATTGATGGGGCATACGCGATACGCAATACTTCAGGCGCGTTAGACATTCTTTCCGGCTTGATAACAATATCCTTATCCTGCCCGTTCGCTGATTGTTTATCCGCGGGATGCTCGGTTGATGACACGCAGTGCATTGATACGCACATCACGGGAATGACTAAAAGGGCAATAATGATAAATTTCTCAGTAATGCTCATGATGATTTCCTTTGTTTGGGAATATTCATTATGTTGATTTTACTCTGCAATGGAGTGCGCAATCAAGAGCGGATTTCTTTTATAAATCTCAGGAGATTAAAAACGTAACCAAATTCACGTAGCGCTGGCGTCTCGCCGGCTGTGTCGCCCCCGTCCCGGGGGCATAAGCTAACCAACCTAAAAAAGCGGGACGCTTTTTTACACAGCCGGCGGGACGCCAGCGCTACGTGAAATAAATATCAATTAACAAACCTTGTGTGCCAGACCCCCCTGCCGGCATCAATATCGTTGTTCCACCAGACAACATGAATGCGTCCCAAATCATCAACGGCAATTCCCGGATCCTCCTGATTTCCGATGATACCGTCGCCGTACAGTTGCAAATCCTGATGGAATGTTTGTCCATAATCGTCAGTATAGTCATACCAGATATTATTGTAGTCGCCGACTTCCGCTTGCCGATTATCTGTCCAGACAAAATGAATCCTGTGATTTTGATCGACCGCGATATTTACTGAATGGACAATAAAGGAACCTGGAAACTGCGTGTCGGACACGATAACAGGAGCATCCCAGTTATCGCCGTTGTCATGGCTGACTATAAGCATCAAATCGACAAACGGCGACATGGTGTCAATATGCTGGTACGCGACAAACACTTTATCGCCGTCAACAGCGGTTGCCACCCATTTTTCGGAAAAGTCGTCAGGCGTTTCGTTTATCCGCACAACATCCCTTGTGATTGAACTGCCGTCAGGCGCAATGCGGCAATACATCGTGCCGTAATAGTAAATCGGCAAGCTTGCACTTAGCGCTTTTGTAAATGCCAGATGGATATTGCCGTCATCATCAACCGCAGCGGATTGGCACGGGAATCTCGCTAAATCAGCCGTCATTCCTGATGTATCAATATTAATCGGCGCATCCTGAAAAGATTGTGTCGGCAACGCCCTGTGAAAATAGTTAAGCGTACTAATTCCGCTGGGACCGGAAAAATCAACCATCTCAAAGAAAATGAACATATGGTCATTCGCGCCGTATATCATGTCGGTATCGACAATAAAATGCGGATTAGTGTTCTCCTCAAGAGACTCACCCGGATACCATGTTGAACTGTCCGGTGAGCGGCTTAGAAGCATCCATGTACGTTGAGGATTAACCACATCGTTATCGAAATACAGGCATGCCAATTCACCTGTTGAAGCAAAATCAAATCCGCCTATATGCTGACTGTACGGAGACTCAAGATCTTGTGTAATCAAGATGGGATTTGAATACGTTGAGCCGTAATCATCGCTGACAAGAACATACCGCTCACCTTCTGCATTTCCACCGACAGGAATATAGACGTTTAAACCATCAATTCGAATCGGGTTATGCGCACCGTAATACAGGTTGCCGCAATCGCTTCCGACTGGCTGGATTAATCGCGGCTCGATATTCGACGGGTCGTTCATCACGATTACATATTTGTATGTTATATCGTTCATGATTGGAATTGTGTTGTCCGTTACACGAAGCGCTATCCTGTATGTTCCCGGAATGGAATAGCTCCATGCTCCCTGCGATGATGTATGTCCCGGCTGGGGATTAAATGTTTCGACATCATATTGGAAATCCCATTCGTAAGTTGTGATGCTGCCATCGACATCATACGAATCGGTTGCGTCATAATCGATATCCTCATCGCGCCCGATGTAAATCGGGTCACCCGGAGGCGATGTTGTAAATCTGGCGACAGGCGACACATTCTGCAATGCGGTAACCACCGCGTTGAGATAGTAATACGTTCTAAATCCGGGAACCTCAAACGGGACAAGCCCGAATCCCGAGTTGCGGATGCCATCCTCGGGCATTGACACATTGCCGCCGGTTTCGCGTTCATCAAGCACACAGACAAGACCGTCATAAATACCGGATGGCGCTCCGAGTTCATTATAGATTTCAAGCCGGTATTCAAACGGAGTAAGATACTGTCCTGTTCCACCTGTGTCATAAACGCTTTTGGAAACCGTACCGGAAAACAATCCGGGAAATTCAACGCTGACCTCAGCGACACCACTTTGCGCGCGGATTTTATCGAGCGAACTTAACGTCAAATCAACAACAGCTCCCTGCTGCCAGTCCCATACTTTTACTTTTATTTCAGCCATCGATTCAGTTTCACCGGGACCAAGGCTGTTCGATTCGACATAAGCCTCAACTCGCCATGCTTCTTTCGCGTTAAACTCAGGAATGTAATATGTCGGCTCAAGGCGGTATGTATAATCAATCGCGCTCTGGCCATAGTTTGCTGTTAAATAGAGTTTAAGTGAGATGCTTTCACCCGGGTCCAAATCCAGAAGAAGAAAATCATCAGAACTTTCACCCTGATTCATTACATTATGCCCGGATGCGTTTGCCAGGTCTGAAAATCCTGTGGGTGAAAGTGGGTCAACATTACCCTCCAGCGGATTCTTAAAAAGGATAATATATGGATGAGTGTCGTTTGGCCTGTTACCGATCTGGTCATAAACAGGCTCAATCATGTCGGTGTAGCCATCGGCATTTAGCACTATGGTTGAACTGACAGTCCTGCCAAGTTCCGGAAATTCGATTCCATCGCCATCCTTATCGATCACAATAAGTTTCGAATCAAACACCCGGACATCATCGCGGTTTCTCGCATCCGGCGGCTGGCTGGAGTCACCTTTTTCAAACGGATGAGTTGTGTGTATCGCCACCTTGACCCATTCCTGGGATGTTAGGGAAATTCCGCTCACTGCCAGGCAATCAACGCATGGTTTCGCAATGAAGAATTTCGTCATTTCAACAAACCATGAATCGCCGACATCATCAAGTGTCCTGACAGGAGTGATTTCAGCCGACTGCAAATCGGAGGAGATATTCAGGTCATAGACGCCAAGAACAAATCCGCCTGATTGCATATCGTTGATACGAGACGGGATATCATCCGCGTTCGGCATATTCAGGCCGGTTTCAACAGGCGATGTTCCGCCCGAACATCCGATTGATGAAATCATGAGAATTGCAGATAGACCCGCTGTCAGAAGGAATCGATTGGATTTTGCAAACAGATGTGCCATCACGCTCACCTCGGTTGTTTCGATTGAATTATTATATGACAATATTTCCTTAAGCGGGGATAAAAAAACCGCTTTGTTAGAACCAAAGCGGGAACTGTTCGTAACATAAATATACCACATTACATTACTGCTTTCAGCAATTACCTGATATGCTGAATAAAATCCTCCTTATTGAAAAATTCAACAAGGAGGATTTTAACCCTTAATACTGTAAATAATTACTACTACGGAAAGATTCCCCTTTCCTTGTAGACGATTTCAAGTCGCATAAGCGCAACGATATAAGCTGCCGTTCTCCAGTCAGTATGATATTCTTCCGCAACTTCTCTTACATGGCTGTATGCTTTAACAATTTTCTTCTTGAGTTTGCAGTCAACCTCATCGAGTTCCCAGTATTCACTGTGCTTGTTCTGAAGCCATTCGAAATAGCTGACAATTACTCCACCGGAATTACAAAGAATATCCGGGATAAGAGCAATATCCCTGTCCGCGAGGATTGAATCGCCGTCAGGGTCGGTAGGCCCGTTCGCGCCCTCGGCAACGAGTTTTACATTCAGATACGGCGCCGTTTCAGCGGTTATCTGATTTTCCAATGCGGCTGGAATGAAAATATCGCAGTGGGTTTGCATGAATTCAACATGATTGATTGGTTCTGAATGAAGGTATCCGGCAGAGCCGCCCAAATCCTTCACATAAGATGCAAGGTCATCCGCATCTATACCATCCGGATTGGCAATCGCACCGGTAACATCCTCAACAGCAACCAGTTTCGCGCCAAGTTCTTTCATAAGACGCGCAGCCCATGATCCAACTTTTCCAAAGCCCTGAACTATGTATGTCGCTCCTTTCAGATCGAAATCATTGTCTTTTGCCCATTCCTGGATACAAAAAACAACGCCTTGGCCTGTGGCTTTGTCCCGACCAAGACTGCCGCCTGATTCAACAGGTTTGCCGGTAACAACATGAATATTCCCTTGCCTTTCCTGCGGTGGAATGGTTGAGAGATATGTGTCAAGCAACCATGCCATAATCTGTCCGTTGGTGTTGACATCGGGAGCGGGAATATCATAGTCCGGTCCGATATTGTTTCCCAGTGCATAGGTGAACCGCCTTGTGATTCTCTCAAGTTCAGTAATGCTGTATTTGCCCGGGTCAATCTGAATGCCGCCCTTGCTGCCGCCAAACGGAATATCTGTTATGGCGCTTTTCCATGTCATCCAAGTTGCAAGTGCGCGAACCTCATTGAGTTCGACATTTGGATGGAATCTGAGGCCACCCTTGTATGGGCCAAGCGTATTGTTATGCTGAACCCTGTAGCCGGTGAAAATCTCAATTCGACCATCATCCATCTTGACCGGGAAATGAACCGTAATCTCGTTGTTGGTGGACCTGAGAATTTTACTTATGCTGTCGTCCAGTCCGATGATGTCAGCCGCCTTGTTGAACTGCCGTATTACATTGTCATAGACGTTTCGTTTTTGTTTTTTAACAAGAGTTGTCATTTCTGTCTCCTAAATGAAAAGGAATTTATTATTTTAAATGTATAAAGATCAAATCCATTTCAGTTTATGCATACTCCTCACAATGCCAGATTCCACTCTCCGGCTTGTTGATTTTACATTCATGCCGTTTTTCGCAGTTGACACAAAGTCCCTTGAAGTTCTCTGTATCAGCCTGTTCTGATTCAGTCCGCGGTTCTGCCACAGCGGTTGTTGCTGTTTCAGCCTCAATGGTTTCAAATTCGTTGCAATGAAAAATCGGCTCAGTGTGGTTTCTCAGATATGCGCATCCGGCGGAATGTTTGCATGTAGAGCAGATTCCTAAAACGTTGTCCTCAATGCCGTCAAAATCAGGAACTCCATCCTTGCGGATTTCGGCGATTTGCTCTTTTAGTTCGTGAATATTTGTCATGGTATTACTCCTTGCTTTGTTTTAATGTTAATTCAACTGCCATCATTTCTTAGGCGTTTACGATTTCTTATAGAGCAACCGTTATGCCAAAACGGAGAATTTGTGAAATATTTCTCAAAGTTTTCGCAAAATTCTCTGGAAACCACTAAATATGAGGAGTTTCAGGCTATATTAAAACCTGAAATTTTAATTCAAGCAGAAAATTAGGTCTTATTTGAGTGGCTATTTCCGGGGATTCCAGAACCACCGGGGAGAAATTCCCCAGCTGATAAATTTAATTTGTACCCGGTACGAATTTATTTTAGAGACTTTTTCAACTTGAGGGATTTGGCAAAATCTATGGAATAGATGATGAATACTACAATGACGTGGATAACTGTCAAATTGGCCAAATTAATTCGTACCCGGTACGAATTAATTCGAATTAATTCTTTTTTGTATATCTATCGTAGGGGTGGGTTTTAAAACCACCCCTACGATGAATCAAGCTTTTCCAACAGCTCCCTTAATCTTCGATTTTATACTTCTTTAATTTTTCCCTGAGCGTCTTACGGTCAATACCCAGCACCTCTGCGGCGCGAGTTTTATTTCCCTTTACATTCTGCAAGACATTTCGAATATATTCCGCCTGTATTTCAGCGAGTGTCCGGTTGAATCCGGCGCCGCTTAACGCAGAGAAATGCATTAGTGACGGCAGGTCGGCAACATCAATCTGTTCACCCTCGTTCACAACTATCAATCGCTGGATAACATTCTCAAGTTCACGAACATTTCCGGGCCAGTGATAGCTGCACAAAGTTTTAATAGCTTTATCAGAAAATTCCATAACAGGCTTGCCAAATTCATCCGCATATTTTGAGGCAAAATACCTTGTCAACAACAAAATATCGTTTCCCCGTTCCCTGAGAGGTGGGATTGGAATCATAATTACATTCAACCGGAAAAAGAGGTCCTCTCGAAAAACACCCTTTTTCACGAGGCCTTGAAGGTCTTTGTTGGTGGCGGCGATAATTCTGACATCCACCTTTCTGGTACGGGATTCGCCAATCATGTTGACTTCTTTTTCCTGCAGCACCCTAAGCAGTTTGACCTGCATCGCCGTTGTGGTTTCACTAATTTCATCCAGGAAAATCGTTCCGCCATCCGCAATCTGGAAGAATCCGGCTCTTGTTTCCGTAGCGCCGGTAAAAGATCCCTTTAAATGCCCAAACAGTTCACTCTCAAGCAAACCTTCAGGAATACCGCCGCAATTCACAGGGACAAATTTAGCTGCGGCTCTTGGGCCATTATAATGTATCGCTCTTGCGACCAGTTCCTTTCCGGTTCCACTCTCACCCATGATAAGGACAGTAGCTGGAATCCCTGCGGTTTTTTTTATGGTTCTCAACACAACCTTCAGAGGTTCGGATTCGCCAATCATGCCATAATTTTCGACATCCTCGCAAAGGGAGTCATCCGAACACGCCAGTCTCGCACGCTGTTTTTCAAGAGATTTTTCAACCGCGGCATAAAGTTCCTCATCCGTGAACGGTTTGACAAGGTAATCCTCAGCGCCGGCTTTGACAGCCTCGACAGCGCCTCCGATTGATGGATACCCGGTTATTATAATTACTTCCATCTTCTTGTAATTTTCTCTGACATGCCTTACAAGGTCAAGACCGCTGACTTTAGGCATCTTGATATCCGTTATCACAAGATCAAAAGTGGATGATTCAAGAATTCGCAGCGCTTCAGGAACATCAGCGGCAGTATGGATAAGGCAACTTTTGTCCTGAAGATTTCTTTTTATCAACTCGCGAGTATCCTGCACATCATCAACAACAAGAATATGTATTTCTTTCTTCTTCAATGCCATTACAATTCATCCTTTTCATCCATGTCGCTTGAAATTGGGATTTTAACCTCAAACCGAGAGCCAACTCCCTCTTCGCTTGTTACCCTAATATCGCCTCCGTGCGATGTTACTATGCCGTGAACAACCGACAAGCCCAATCCGGTTCCCTGCCCGACATCCTTTGTCGTGAAAAAAGGATTGAAAATTTGAGGCAGCAATTCTCTGCTGATTCCAGCTCCGGTATCTTCAATAATTAATGATATATTATTTTCATCGAACTCTGTACTAATTATCAGTTTGCCTTCGCCATACAACGACTGAAGAGCATTTACCACAAGATTTACCAGCACTTGATGAAGCTGAGTCGGGTCTGCCGCGATAACGGGCAGATTGTCTGCAAGGTTAATTTCCAGTTCAATATTCTCCCTTGCGATTCGGGATTCAATAAAATACAAGCCTTCCCTGACAATTTTATTCAAATCAACCTTGTCTGTTTTCCCGGGCATCTGTCTTGCGAAGATCAGAAGTCTCTTGACAATCTCTCGCGCATGCAGGGAGGCATTAACAATCCTGTCAATATCCTCCTCCGATTGATTTGGCAAATCTCCCGCCTTTTTAATCAGCTGGGCAAAACCGAGAATCGAACCAAGAGGTTCATTCAGTTCATGCGCCACACCGGCCGCAAGCTGCCCTATGGTTGCGAGCCTGTCAGAATGGCGAAGCTGTTCCTGCAGCATTGCTTTGTATTTCGATGTTTCACGCTCTTCGATGATAAGCGATATTTCATGCGCAACTGTTTCAAGAAGCCTCTCCTCCTCTTTCAAAAACGGATCCGCGACAAATATTGGCTCTTCCTCCCTGTATGCAACTTCAATGAATCCACGATTGGAGTTGCTTACAACGAGATTCGCATTCCTGGTATATTTTGATGGCGAAAATCCCTTTGTAATGTAACTCTTCTTGTCAAATACTATTCTTGCCATTGCAATGCCGGGATATTTCATTGCGGGAGGGAGCAACTCGACAAATGCCTGAAGAAGTTCCTCAAGAGTACGCCCTGGTTGGTTTACAATTTGTGATATCTCATAAAGGCATGTCAGTTCCTTAACACGTTCCACCATCGCGGCTCGAGTTCTCCTGTAAACCACGACCATGCCCAAAATCCGTGAAATGCCCTCGAAAAATTCAACTTCATTTTCCGTAAAGTGATATTTTTTCAGGCTCTTAAGTTGAAGTATCCCTTGATTGTTCTCATTAGTTTCAAACGGGATAAGTACAATGGAATTGTATCCCTCGCCAATATGAAAGCTGATCTGATTGCTTTCATCAGCATCAGGAAAAATAAAAGGATTTTCCGCATCGCCTGTCCAGAAACTGCCGTTGTTAGTAACACCTGGAAGATTATTATTCAATTGCCGTGCCAGCAAACTTATGCAGAAATTCGGATGATCCAGTTGCATTTCAATATTCATCAAATTATCAATATCACAGCAAATCCGCGGCATCAATTCGTAGGTGAATGATTCATCCGGACTGAAAACCGCTTTCCAATAATACTGAGTGACATCCTCCTCAATACAGAATTCAACCACATCACACCCGCAGAAATTTTGAATGACTGTTGACACACCCCGCAGGAATTCAATTCGAGTATTATCCTGGCCGGCAAACATAAGAATTCGCTGGGACAGCGCGAGAAAGTCCTCAACCATTTTATAGCTGGGAACAAGAATGTCTTTTCGTTTCGCTTTGTTATTCATATTCCTTCAATCAAGACAAGCAGATAAAATGCCAGTTCATTTTCGATTAAATTAACACTATGCTTTAATCAGGTCAATTGAATTGAGGAGAAAAAATAAACCCCGGCCAATCATTCCGGAGCTGAAGAAAAAAACAAAATTGCGTTTGTTCTATCGTCGCATTCTGCTGGACAACGCAAGCTGCATGAAATTGCCGGACTTTTTGGCAAGTATTATCACTTCCTCATCTATCACCTGGCCTTTTTTGATTATAAGGTTACCGCTGACATCGTAAATATCGCGGTCAGTATGCCTGCCAAGCAGGTATTCATAATGCTTTCTCTGGAAATCCTCGCGAAGTTTTTGTGATTGCGATTTCGATTTGCCTGCATCCCCACTAATATCGTCAAACAGTCCCAGAGTGTCAAAGGCGTGAAGCGATTTCGGTTTTTCCTTTTGTGGTATAACATCCTCAGGCTTAATAATCGGCTGTTCGATTTTGTTCCTCTGCGAAATAGCCTCTTCAGGCATCCATGCCCAGGGACGTTTAACAGCCGGATGAATGTCGGTTTCAATCATCGGGCTTTCATCTATAATCACAAGCCCACGTCCAACGCGTTTGGTTTTTTCCGACGGGATTCTGTAACATTCCTCTTCGCCCGCGAGAAGGCGATGAATGTAATACTCGCCGATTTTGCCGTTGCTCTCATCGAAAGCGTAATCGAATATCTCGCCGATATATTTCCCTTCGGCGGTCATGATATGCTTTTCGATTAAACTTTCCTTCTGTTTGAGAATCAGGCGAACATCAGCGGCATCATGCAGACTCATTATCTGCGTGTTATCTCCAACAATAACAGCGTTAAGCCCAAATGATTCAACAGCTTTGAAAGGAAGGACTTTGGGACCCTCGTACCATTCATCATCCTCAAATGTAATTCCAAGTACGCGACCGAGATAGGGATCCTCCACCCCTCGGCGAATGCCGCCAAGGACCTCGCCATCCATAAGTGATAAAACTATTAATCCCGGAAGGGATCCAGCACGTTTCATCCGGTCAACCCTCAATCGCCATGATTAAAATTAGAGTAATAGTAACAGCATCGTATCAAGTTGTAAACAGCTTACGAAACAATTTTATGAAATTTAATTGAAATTGAAGAGATTAAGGGAAATTTAATAATATGTTATGGCATTTGTTATCATGAAATTACAGGAAGGTGGACTTTTTCAACAGTGCCAAAGTCTGCAAGCACCACGATAAATCGTGGTGTTATTCGATTCATGTTGAAACATTCAAATAGACAAATTCGGTTTTAACCTTTTAACGATAACACCATGCTTTAGAGGCTGTCGGGAAAGATTGCTTTTATCTTATCCCCCCCTTAATCCCCCCGCGAGCGGGGGGAAATATTTTATGCATTTGCATACAAAATATCCGATCTATACACTTGCGAAGGGAAAAGACAGCATGCTCCCTCCCCGCTCGCGGGGAGGGCTGGGGTGGGGGAGAACTTGTTTGCGATACCTTTTCTGACAAGCTCTTTAGCATGGTGCTATCGAAGCAGACGATTCAGGATATGCAATAACCCTATTTAAATGATATAATTACAGCTCTCGTGGTTCTTTATTCTCCTTTGATTTAGTTATCTTAAGGAGGTGCAGAGTAATGCCTCGCAAATCGTTTTTTTTGATCTTGTCAGCAATTGTGCTTATGGCGCAGTTCGGAATACATCCCGCATCAGCACAGGAGAATAGCGAATCACGGAAGATTAAATCTCGCTCTTTGACCGGCTTTTACACAACGCGAATGGATTTCATGTCGGATGATTTAATTCATGGCGTTGTCGTTGAGGAAACCAAAGAGCGTAAAAAGAAACGCCTTTTGCCATTTTTACTATGGACTGCCGGCGCTTGGATAACTCTTGATTATATAAACGACAAGGCAGGCGGCGGATATCAACCTGTCGATGAGGATGAGTTTTTTGCGAATCTTGATTTACGATGCCTTGAACGTATTTCTGACGCAAAGATATCACTGCGGCAACAAAGAGGTCGCGCGATGCTTGCCGATGTTGTTGCTGTCAACATGCAAACCGCTCTGGATTCACAATCAGGATATCCAAATCATCTCGAACAGAAAATACACTGGCGTGGAGAATTCCTTGTTGGACGCCTTAACCCGTTATATGTCTCTCTCGCAAATTCTGGTGATAATCAAACCGGTGTCCTTGCAGCCGGTTTGAATAATCTTGCGGATGGCGAAATCGCGCTTATCGAGCTGTACGATGATAAGATCTGGTACACAATCGAGATTGATAATTCGGATGGAGACAATCTCGGCGTCTTCAGGACAACGGTTGATCTTGACATAACAAACATTCATCTTTCGATTGAAATTATAAGGTGATATTTTTTGGACAGCTGTAGCCCGGTTTCTCATTAGGCTGTCTCAGAACGTGTAATACTCTGTCATCCTGAGCGAAGCGAAGGATCTATATGTTTCTGTGTTCGTGATTAAATTTTAAGATAGAAATTTACGTTATCGCGAATAGATTCTTCGCTACGCTCAGAATGACAATTTTGGCTGTTTCCCTGAATTCTGTGACAGCCTCCTCATTAACCATGGTATTATGTGTATAATTCTCGTGTTTTACAACCTCATGAGAAGCCGGTTTATAATCAATAAATCTTTTTATGGTGATACGGCATAAGTGGACATTCCACTTGATGAAATACTCCTTACAACCTACCTGATTCCCTTCATGCTCATTCTAATCAGGATGCTCGGATTCTTCGGTGTCGCGCCCCTGTTCAGCGCATCCGGATTTCCCAATCAGGGAAAAGTATTACTTGCCGCGTTTTTCGCTTTTATAATCCTATTTCTTCGAGGAAGCGAAATCCCGGCAATTGAACTTGATTTCTGGATGCTGGCAGGATTGGCAATTGGCGAGGCGGTTATCGGAATGGTGTTTGGTTTTATCGTTGGTTTGATTTTCGCCGCCATGCAGCTTGCCGGATATATCATGGGTTACCAGATGGGCTTCGCTGTGGCAAACGTACTTGACCCTGTCAGCGGCGGGCAAAGTTCGGTGCTCGGACAGTTCCTTTTCCTTTTCGGGCTACTGACTTTTTTGAACATAGACGGCCATCACATGGTTATCAGCGGAATGGTGGACAGTTTCGATATCATGCCTGTCGGCGCGTTCAGCCTGAATTTCGCTCTTGTTGGCATGATGGCGGGCTTTTTTCAAACATACTTCTCCGTGGCAATCAAAATCGCCCTGCCGATACTTGGAATAATAATCATGATTGATGTCAGTTTGGGAATTGTCGCCAGAACGGTCCCGCAGATGAATGTGTTTCTAATCGGCATGCCTCTTAAAACGCTCATTGGTCTTTTTACTCTGTATGCCGGTTTTTCGTTCCTTCATAAGCTAATGGAGCATGAGATATATTCGATGATCCTTGATTTCTATGAATTTGTCCATGCGATGGTTTGAGAAAAATTTCTTTTGGAGAGAACAATGAAACACTACGCGGATGAATTTGAATCTCCTTTTGGAATGATTACCGTATCGGTAGATGACAATGGCGCGCTTGAGTGGGTTTATGTAAGTCCGTCCGGCAAACCCAATCAGGGCAGAAAAGCGATGGAGGAATATCTGGGCAGGCTGGATTGGAATAAAAACCGATGCGCACGTGTTGTTAAACATATTAAGGAATACTGCGACCACGAAAGAAAAACCTTTGATTTCAAACTGTCAGTTCGTGGGACACCATTTCAAATTCGAGTCTGGTCGGAGCTGATGCAAATACCATACGGCACGACAATTAGCTATGGTGAAGAGGCGCGTCGGATTGGTGATCCCAAAGCCAGTCAAGCGGTGGGACAGGCGAATAATAAAAATCCAATCATGATTGTCATTCCGTGCCACAGGGTAATAACTGCTGGCGGCAAAGTCGTAGGCAGGGAAACAAGCGTTAACATAAGAGAACTGCTTCTTAAACACGAAGGCGCGCTTTAGCCTGATTCATGTGAAATTAATTCCAAATCTTTTAATTCCTGAACGAATCACTGGTCTCTCTTAACTTAGTGGGCAGGGTTTGTGATTTCCAGAATGACCCAGTTAAAGGTAGAGAAAGTTCTTGACATGTTAAAGAATGTATGGTAATATTGTCTTAGTTAATGGTAGAGATAATTTAGGGCGGGGGGATAAGATGAATATCATACAAGTTTATCAACGGTTTCCATCACATGAATCGTGCCTTAAACACCTTGAAAAGATAAGGTGGCACGGCAAGCCCGTTTGCCCTTATTGCAAGTCTGATAATTCATCGCCACTTCCAAAAGAACTCAGGCATCATTGCAACACATGCAATACTTCTTACAGCGTTACAGTTGGAACTATATTCCATAAGACTAAAATCGACCTGCAAAAATGGTTTGCGGCAATCTCACTTGTTTTGAATGCTAAAAAGGAAATTAGTTCGAGACAGCTGGCTGTACATATTGAAGTGAATAAAAATACAGGTTGGTATTTGACCATGAGGATAAGACGCGCACTGGCAGAACAACCTGGTTTATTACAAAGAATTGTTGAAGATAAGGAAGCGTATATTGGCGGTAAAACTAACTAAAAATCAAAACCTGGGTCTTGGGGAATTTAACATGACTGAGAAAATTTTAAGAGCAATTTGGGGTTCACCTGACAAACCGCTAATTCTGGCCGGGTTTGAAATTCCCTGTTATGTTCTTGAGGACGGAACAAGAGTATTATCCGTCAAAGGCATGCAGGCGGCACTATCACTGGGGCAAAGCAATGGTGCGGCTTTCATGAATTTAATTGGGCAAAAAAACATCAAACCCTTTATTAATGAGCATTTAGCCAGGACGCTATCTAATCCAATCAGGTTTATAAGGCCTGGGCATGGTGGCAGGCCGGCTTTAAGCTATGAGGCAACTGTCCTGGCGGATATCTGCAACTCGCTATTGAAAGCGGGAAAAGAGGGTCAATTAACGTTATCCCAACAAAGAATTGCAGACCATTGCGAAATGCTTTCCAGAGCTTTCACAAATGATGGTTTAATAGCTTTAATTGATAAAATAACCGGATATCAAGAAGTAAGGCATCGCGATTTACTTCAAGAAATTATCAAGAAGTACATTACAAAAGATTTAATGAAGTGGCAAAAACGTTTTCCTGATGAGTTTTACAGGCAAATTTTCAGGTTAAAAAATTGGTCATGGCGAGGTAAGGATTTTAATCCTTCCCCGATTGTTGGGAAATATATAAATGATGTTGTTTATGAAAGATTAGCTCCCGCTGTGTTGCAAGATCTGAAAAAAGTTAATCCGCCTGATAAGAAAAGAGGAGGTGAACAGCATCATGGATGGTTAACTGAAGAGGTTGGCCACCCGAAGCTCAGAGACCATCTCATGGGCATTATTGCTTTAATGAGAGCAGCGCCTAACTGGCCTTCTTTTAAACGTATGCTTGAACGAGCATATCCTAAAAAGGGAGATACAATCGACTTTTTTAATAAGTATTGAAAAGATGAGACATCCCTGTATTTTTACAGGGACACTGGTTATTATTTTTTATTTAACATGCTTGATGCATAACTTGGAGTGAACCATGAATCTTAAATCAAAAATATTAGCTTTGGAGGATGATATCATTGTCACCGTAAAAGAAGCGGCATATCGAAACTGCAAACCTCAGATCGAATTGTCTTTGGACAATGATGGGCTAATCTACGCTCAGGGAAAAGGTCTTATTGGTTCGCGAATTCAGGGTATTATCGACCATAATACCGACAAGCAGAAAGAGATGAAAATAATTGCCCATAGAAACGGCGGGAATGTATATTCGCTGTATTATCCCCCTTTGCCTTCAAAACCGGGAATGCGCGCTATTGATTACCATATACGCGGGCACATATTCCATCTTCGTACTCCATCCACAAACACAATGGCGGTAACATACAAATGCAACTGCAGTTGCGAACACTGTTCCGCCGAGGTGAAAATAGACCCCAGACGGGAGGAACTCACAACTGAGGAGTGGAAAAAGGTCATTGATGACGGCTGCAAACTGGGCGTTTACAACCATGTATTCACCGGCGGCGAACCATGTGTTCGGAAAGACCTTCCCGAATTAATCGCGCATGTCACATCCGAAAAGGGCACCACGTTGATGTTTACCAACGGAACTCTATTGAAAAAGCGCGCAAAGGAACTGGCGGACGCCGGCCTGTATGCCGTAAATGTATCCATTGATAATATTGACCCAAAAGTGCACAACAAATTGCGTGGGATGAAAAACTGTTATGAGAAGGCGTTGGAAGGCGCAGCCGCGGTTCGTGAACTGGGTGTGCTTACAGGCTTAAGCACTTATGCCACAAAGGAAACAATCCATAATGGCAGTGTTGAAAAACTTATCCAACTTGCCGATGAAGAAGGATTTATCGAGGTTACGATTTTTGATCCCATGCCCAGCGGACGATGGATGCACGATACATCGTTCGTTCTTGATGAGGATGACCGTGCGTATCTTCGCAAACTAACATTGGATTCCCGCCTGGCGAGCAATACAGGTCCTGCTGTAATCGCACAGTCATATATCAACTCCCCCTATGGTTTAGGCTGTTTTGGCGCTTACGATCAGTTTTACACAACCGCGTACGGTGACATAAATCCATGCGATTTCAACCCGGTAACTTTCGGAAACACAAGAAAAGAGGGTGTTATTAAATCATGGCATCGCATGATTCACCATGAGGAATTTCGCCATAAACGCAAAAACTGCCGTATGCAGAATCCGGAGTATCGAAAAAAATTTATTGATACCGTACCTGCTGGATTGCAGTGGCCGATTCCGATTGAGTTTTATGAATCAAACGGCAAATTCAAACCTGTGAAGGCATATGACGCATCAGTTGAAAACCACAAGATGCATGAGACTAAAAGGGAAACCAGAGAAACTGTATTCCACGGCATGAATGGTTAAAATTATCAGATCGTTTGCAAGCAGGAAGATTAACCCTAAATCCGCGATTGAACTCATTGTCATTCCGGGCTTGACCCGGAATCCATCTTGACAAGCGAAAAAGATATGGATTCTGAATCAAGTTCAGAATGACAATTTATCACCCAATTGGTGAATTCAATGTTAACCA
>JAGGVT010000047.1 GCA_021157815.1 bacterium
AGGCGGCGGTGGCTACAGCAATTCGCCATACCTCGATGGAAATACTGATTTCTCCCAACCGATCAACTTAACTGCTGCATCTCAATTTGAAGCATTTGGCCAGAATTTTAACGGTTCGCCTGAACCCATGCAGTGGGGCGGCGGCGGTTCCGGTGGCGGCGGCTCCGGCGGCGGTGGCGGCGGATTTGGCGGCGGCCAGCCTTACACTGCCAAGGGTGGCGTTATTGCCATTATGGCTACACAGGAAATGCACGATACAATCGAACAGGCGCTTAACCAGGTTGACAAACCGCCTAAACAGGTTTACATCGAAGCTATCTTTATTAATACAGATAAAAACCCAATTCAAACACCAAGAGTATTCGGTGTTGAGAATTTCGGACAGTGGGCTTTCGAGGGCGGCGGTGACCGCTTCTTCGGACAGTTCGACGTAACAGGAACCGAGGGTCTTGTATTCTCAATCCTGCCGAAAAATCAGAGTGTGCCGTACGATGACTTCCGTATGAGATTCCAGTATCTGTTTGATGACCGATACGCAAGAATCGTAACAGCTCCGCGTGTTGCCGTTATTGATGGCTACACCGCGACTATCAGCGTTAATGAAAGCCGACCGTTCATCATTGATGGCGGTATAGTCATCGACCAGTTCGGTAATGCTATTCCCGCTCCGGATCAGGTTACAATGATCCCGACAGGTACAACGCTGACAATTACTCCGTTTGTTGATGACTATGGCAATATCACGATGAACTTATCGCCAAACCAGAGCCAGATGCTTGGTGAACCGCAGATGGTTAACGGAAATCTTATCTGGGGTACCGTGAACAATCAGGTATCAACAACTCTTAGATTGCGTGATGGCGAGACAATCATTCTCGGTGGTATGACAACGAGAAACCGCGACGTCAACAAGAAGTATCTCCCACTGCTTGGAGATATCCCGTTGATTGGTCAATTCTTTGGCCGTAAGTCCGTTATAGAAACTGAGAGCCAGTTGGTTATTCTTTTGACAGTACATCTGGTTGGTAATTAATTTATATTGAGACCTAACGAGTGAAATATTACGGTCACCCTTAATCCTGTTTCGTTATGGGGCAGGGTGACCGTTTCTTGATTTATGCTTAGAAATAATGTTGTACCAGTTAAAAGGGGATAGTGTCTTATTTATTAAACAATGTTGATATCTGGCCGATGATTTATCAGTTTATTTCTTTATCCCCATTATTTGTTCAAACGGTCAGAAAAGGTAGAAATATTGCCTGTGTCAACACCGCTAACACATTAGATTGTGAGGTGTACCGCTAATGGCGGAAAAGAAAATTATTGGACTGGATTTCACCAACAACGAGATCCGAATGGTCCAGGTTTCAGGTAAAGGGAAAAACGTCATGCTGGAACGTTATGCTGTAGGAGCAATTCCAGCGGGTGTTTTCCAGGGAGGACGGGTTGTTGAAACCGCCAGATTCGCAGATGTTGTCAAGGAACTGTATCGCACCCATAAATTTACATCCAAAAAATGCATTGTTGGCGTTTCAGGGAAATATGGCGTTACGCGTCTGATTACACTGCCCAAGATGAGTGCAGCGCAGACAAGAGATGCCATATCACTGCAACTTAACCAATATGTTCCGTTCCCACCGGGCGATACGCTTTTTGATTACAAAGTGCTTCGGGAAATCAAGGATGATGAAACGTTAAGCCAGGAAATTCTTCTGGTTGCCACTCGACGAAGCACCATGCAGCCTATTCTAAACGCGCTGAAAAAAGCGGGTTTGAATGTTGCCGGCATTAAAATCACAACCCTCACCGGGTTTACCCTTTTTGAAGAGCAATATTTTGATGCTGATCAGGCCGTTGCTTTTGTGGATGTTCGCGATGCTGTAACCGACATCGCGTTCATTTCGGAAAACTTCTTCCGCCTTTCAAGATCAATCGAATTTGGAAATACTCTTGTCGCTGATAAAATCAGGCAGAAGATTGGTGGAACTTATGAGGATGTCGAGGATTACCTCGCTCTGAATAAGATTGATCTCCAGGAAACATATCAACCCACTATGACCGTTGATGACGACGAAGGAGAAGAGGTTGACAGCGATGATGTTTCTCCACTGGAGCGTCAGGCGAAAGCCAAGGGTGAAACCTCGGAGAAGGCAGTTCGGGATTCGGTAATAAGGATTCTGGGCGCGTTTGTCAACGAGTTGATGCGTTCGATTCGATACTTTGAATCACAGCAGAAACGACGATCAAGAGTCGGCAAAATCGTATTATTTGGCAATATCGGATATCTTGAAAATCTGAGAGATTATATAGCCGAACAAACCGGCCTGGATACTGTTGTTATCAAAAGCGCGCCTGATTCAATTGAAATGGGGCTTGCCGGAATTGACCTTCAGATGTTTGAAGGCAATGAGGCAAAAGGGATTGTCCCTATCTCACTTGCTTATGAGGGTGTCAGGTCAAAGAGAATTGAACTTAATCTTGTTCCACGTGAAACCGTGGTTCGAAAAAAAGCTTTCAGCGCGATTAAATATGTAATTGTTGGATATATTGTTATGTTGGCATGGATGGCTATCTGGTATATAGGAAAGGATCAGGAATCTCAGGATGTCAAGGCGCATGTTCAGGAATGGGACAGAAAAATAAATCAGATTCGCCCGTTCTACGATGAAACTGAAGCTGTAAAGTCTGATATCAACGATATCGCTCCCAAAGTGCAGGGTGTTCTCACCATTGTCCAGAAACAGGTGGCGTGGATTCCAATCCTTGAGGAAATTGGGCTTGTGCAGATTCCAGCCACATGGATAAATGAGTTTGCATTTGATGCGAATGGAGGTGCGGTTACGATTCATGGCTTTGGTTTTAAAACATCCAACGTACAGCGATTCTGCGCGATTCTTTTCTATTCAAATGTGTTCGAAATTGGTGATGTTGATGTGAGTGCCAGCTCTACGTCATCATCCACAAGTGAAGATTCGATGAGCGGTGGAGGAGGCACGTCATCCTCCGGCGCTATGGATATGCCAATGCCAATTCCGGACATGATGGGCGGAACAGGAGATAGAATTCCTGATGACTGGTCAGCGGACAACTATCGCAATAACAACATCAGAAATGCCGGCAGTCCGCGAGGGTCCTGGGGAGCGGAACCGATGTATGGTTTGCCTGATCTTCCACGAGGCGCGAGATCAATTGAGAGTTTCTGGGAGGGCAGAACAATTATCTGGCCGATTGGCTATGAGTTTGAATTCGAACTTACAGTTGTTCCGCAGGTCATTGATACAAGCAGTGCTGCGTTCGAAGGGTTAAGCAACCTTTCCGTTTAAGCGTGGCTTTTGAATTTGGATTTATTTACTTATTATAGTTTTTATACATTTATTCGTTACGCGTACTATCAAGGAGCGTAATTCTTATGGACAAGATGTCAAAATCCGGTCAAGATGTAACAATTGCGATTGTTATCACAGTGATCGTATTCCTTGGATCCGCTGCGGCTTTTCACCAGTATTTTTATATCACCAAACTTGCGGAAATTGACAGTTTGAAAGCTCAGCGAACCTCCAAAGAACAAACCTTTAATAACTATAAAAAAGTGATTGAGGAAAAACCAAATTTTGAAGAACAGCTGGTTGCTCTTCATGCAACCTGGGATAATAACAAACACTATTTCGTAAATGGAATGGTTGACTGGGATGATATCGAGGAAATTCGCCAGACCCAGTTCACAATCTTCCAGCTTTATGAAAAGGTTATAGAGGCCGCGGTGTTTGCCGGTATTGAGGTTGAACATCCGGTTGAGCAGGAATTTGCAATTATGATCACAGAGGAACTTCAATTCCATCCTGATGATGAACCATTTGATTTTCCTCCACATTTCCTTTTCCTTGTGAACAACTGGTCATTTATACCATCGGAGAGATTTCCTGATGCAGATTCTGAAAAGGGCGCGGCTGATGTCGGCGGAAGTTCGTCAGGCTCATCTGGTGGTTTTGGATTTGGTACCGGAGGCGGTTCGTCAGCAAGCGCTGGCGGAGCCGTTAAAAATCTTTTCAGCGCGCATGATTTTACCGTTGAATTCGAGGCGACATACGATCAACTTAAAAAATTCATTGAGATAATGCAGGACCTTGAAGGCGATGAGGCATGGGTTATTTCGGTGCACTGCTTTGAAACAAGTGGCGACCCGATATTCTTCGGATTCCCGGCAACTCTTTCAGGTGATATTGTTTATACGGATGTTAAGATTCCGATGGAAATGTTCTGTACCGCTTATGAGCTTTATGAGCCGGGCGCGACCAACATTCCACCCAATCTGCCCGGAGAAACAAGCTGCAGCCCGTCAGGAGGCGGTGGCGGCGGTGGTAGCAGCAGCGGTGGCGGCGGAATTGGCGGCGGTGGCGGTGCTGGATTTAGCTAATCTTTATTTCCGTCAAAACATGAATGAATTATTTGGATAATTATTTGTAATTAATATAGAAAGCATTACAGGAGTTAATTTAATGAATGACAATGGTAAACTGAATCTGGGATTAATTCTAATCGGACTTATATCCCTTACAATAATATCACTTGGTATTTTCACCGTGGCATCACGCGCTCAGGATGGCGCAATACCAAAAGCGCCGATTCTACAGGCTGATCCGGATACTCCGCCGGAAAGTCCGCCTGGTGATGAACCGGTTGACATCACCGATACAAGTGAGCAGGCTGATGATAATGAGGAAGGGAACATTCCTCCGCCAGCCGATGTGGAAGAGACTGAAGAAACCTATATAAGCCACAGGGACAGCACACCACGTGAACTGACAGAGCTTGGCATTTACTACAAGGATGATGAGGGAAGCCCTGTCGCTGAGCGAACGAAACTGATTAATAATGTGAATCTTCCATCCGCGATGATGAGGAAAAATGATCAGGCTCGCTCTTTCCAGACAATGAACACAGAAGGGCGTTTTGACCCGTTGTTCGTTACAGACATGATTCCGGAAGGACTCAGGCCGGAACTTGAGGGTGAGGGTATCAGCGGCGCTGTCGATTCAGGTCTTATTGATCAACTAATCCAGACTAAAATCAGCACTTTCTTCAAGTATTTGCCTATTCAGATAATCGGAACAATGCAAAATGGGCCCTATAAGAGCGCTTTGATTAGCATTCGGACTCTGGGCTACTATAAAATCCTGAAAGAGGGACAGGGTGACAGGATTGTGGCTTTCGGAGGAGATGAAGGTTACTATGTTGTCGGAATGACAGTTACCAAAATTTCAGAGGACCATGTAACAATTAATATTTCTGCAACACTGATAGACTATATTTACAATCGAGCGCTGTCAACCACACCAACCGTTACCAGGCATTTCTACGTTCGCAGATATAATTAGTCTCATTTAAATAGAAAAATCAAAAAAGACCGCGATTAGCGGTCTTTTTTTTGTTATGTTTCCTAACTTCGCATCAACCTTGACTACATGGTTATAACCTCTGTACTAATGCTGTTTCCATTTGTACAATTGGTGCTGTAAATACGATGTCAGGTCAAGAAGCCCGTCATTCCCGCGAAAGAGTCTGTTGGGAAAGGTTGTTTTTACATTTCATCCCCCCCCTTTAACCCCCCGCGAGCGGGGGGAGATTTATTTTGTATTATAAACACAATATCTGATCTATATACTATCGAAGGGGAGAAACAACATTCTCCCTCCCCGCTCGCGGGGAGGGCTGGGGTGGGGGCTTCCTGTTTGCGATGCCTTTCCTGACAGCCTCTAAAACCCTCTGCTATTTTGTCAAACTTATCTACTTTTTCGTATGCGGCTGAACAAACGGTGTGGACACGACTGGCGCATCAACAATCTTGTTCCTTATTTTAACCTGAACAATATTTCCAACCTCAGCGTGCTCTTTAGGAACAAATCCCAGTGCGATATTCTCATTAATTGACGGTCCAAACGACCCGCTTGTGATAAAGCCGATTTTTTCATCGTTTAGGAGTATTTCATCATGATGCCGAGCCGATGCCTTATGCTGAGGCTTCAACCCGACAATCTTGCGAGTTACGCCATCTTTCTTGATTTGCCTGATAATTTCCGATGATGAAAATTCACGTTTTTTCAGTTTAACAACCCATCCGAGATTTGCTTCAAACGGGTTTGTAGTGTCATCGATATCATTCCCGTAAAGCGAATAACACATCTCCAGACGTAGTGTATCGCGTGCGCCGAGTCCGATTGGCTTGATATTGTCCCCGCCTATTTCAAACAGCTTGCGCCACATATCAACAGCCTGGTTGTTTGAGAGAATGATCTCAAATCCATCCTCACCTGTATATCCTGTTCGTGCGACTGTCAACCAGTTGTCATCGTCCTGTCCAACCCACTTAAGCCCGAAGTAGTTCATATCCTTCACCTGAGCTTCAGGAATGGCTTTGTCGACTATGGATTCCGCTTTGGGGCCTTGTACGGCGATAAGGGATGTGTGATACGAACGATGGCGCCATACGCTGTCATCATCGACCTTCGATTTAATCCACGCGACATCCTTTTCGACATTCGCGCCGTTAAACACCCATAGATAAACTTCTTCAGCAAGGCGATAGACAATCAAATCATCAACTATACCGCCGCTGTCGTTCATAAGAAGCGTGTAATGAGCCTGCCCGACTGCAAGCTTGCGCGGATTGTTTGACAGAAGTTTGTCGATTGTGTCGAGAGCTTTCGGTCCCTCAAATATCGCCTCACCCATGTGTGTAATGTCGAATGCTCCGCAACTTTCGCGTGTGAATTTGTGCTCCTCAATTTGAGATGTGTACCAGACCGGGAGTTCATAACCGGCGAATGTGACAATTCGCCCTCCCATCTTGACGTGTTCATCATAAAGAGGGGTTCTGCGAACTCCCTCGCTATTGATTGAATGTTCTTCTAAAGACATATCCAGACCCTTTCAATGAGAATAGAAATCCGTAATATAATGGCATGAAAGGATTATAATTCCACTAGATTTGTGCTTTGTCAAGTAAAAAGAGCAATCAAAATCAATGATTGGATATCCTTGTAGCGGTTGCTAATACGTTTATAATATGTTTGTTAATAGCAGATTGCATAATAATACATAACAGGTGTCAGCCGTGGTGACAGCCACGGTGTCAGCCCAGATCGTGTAATATAGCGTTATATGCATGTGTTAATCTAACATGTAATGTGGCGATTGAAACAAAAAAAACACCGGGATTCAGATAAAATCCCGGTGTTTTTAAAATCTCAGAGAAGAATGAACCGTTACTTGTTCGCGTTATGTCCTCGTTTGTAATACCGTGTCTGATGAAGCAGCTTTTCCTCTTTTTCTTCTTCCATAAGGAGCTGGGTATAGATATTTATAATCTTCGGAACGTATTTCTGTGTTTCCTTGAACTTGGGGATATTGTTATTAGCTTTCCTTACCGCTTCCGGACCCGCATTATATGATGCCAGGACGAGGTCAAGCGGATATCGTTTGCCTTCCCATCTCTTGAATTCGCGGTCAAGGTAGATAAATGTGCCGCGTATATTTTCCGAGCAGTCGAAAGCGTCATCAACATTCAAACCTCTTGCGGTGTGGGGCATTAACTGGCCAAGGCCTCTGGCACCCTTATGAGAGACAGCATCTGGCCTGAAATTGGACTCCACAGCAAACAGCGCCATAACCAGGCGGGCATCAACGTTTGGATATTCAGTATGCAAAGCGGCGATTGACCAGTAGATTTCATCCGCGGTTCTTTCATCCAGCGATTCGTTGAAATATCTCATCACAGCGATATATTTTTCTTCAATCGACGAGTGTTTATTTTCACTCGTTTTTGAGGTTGCTTTATTAATATTGCTGAATCCGGGGTTTCGATTATAACTGCGGGATGCCAGCTGGATTTTATTTGATATCTTTGAATCGACAGATGAAGTGATTGGTGTCGCGTTTGGACGGCCATCCGGATTATTTCTAATGAAATCCATGATTCTTTGAAGCATTGCGGTGCCGTTCTCATCGAGCTCATCGACTGTGTGATGTTTCATCATCTGTGCGCCAAAGAAATATGCCGCGACCGCGGTAACGGGATCATTATCGAAAGTCTCCATCTGGTTGGCGAGAGCGCGTGCGACACAGTCAATATCGCTGAAAGGTGACGGCAGCGATTTAACCTTGTCATGCGATACAATAATTCCACGGTCAACGTTGTGCATGTAAATATGCGAGTGTGCGAATCCGGGGAACCTGGTCTCCTCATCCATTACCGCGATAAGAAGCACGAGATTTATTTCATAATCAGATTCCGCTTTTTTTATCTGGTCTGATATTGTGGAAATTTCAGATAACGGGCGATTAACTTCCACAAGCAGGCGTTTTATGAGGTCGGTTGTTGGGTCTGCTGTATTATTGGAAAATACTTTAGCGGTAGCGCTGCCTGCCAATCCAATTATCATGATTATTGCCAGTATTAAAGTGATTTGTTTCATATTCAATAAGTCTCCTGAATCTCAATTTCAGTTTCAAATTCACATTGTAATGCCATTATCCTGTTATGTGACACGCATTAAAATATATATCGGCATTTTTTTGTTTGATCGATATCAACTGTCAAAGTGTTTTAACACAACCTGCTTGTATATTGCCGATGTCTCTTTAAAAAGAGGTTTCAGATCAAGCAGCGCGGCTGCGTCTCCCTTTATCCTGATTCTCTGGTCAAACAGTGCGCTGATTGTATCAAGGTCTCCCATCCAGAATTTATGGGCTGTTTCCCAGTCCATCATGATTGTGACATCAGGCTTGTATGTCCCATCCGTGCCGGGTAAAAACCTGGCTTCATCAGTGCGGCATTCCAGAATAAAACTCATTTCAGGTTTCCTGTAAGCTATCTCAATTACTTTATCGAGACTTCTGAAGCCTTTGTTCAGGCTATCATTGGCGAATACGGCATTGAAGAAATCCTGGAACAGATTCTGAATTATTTCCGGGTCGCTTGTTAGCGGCATATCGACATGTCCTTGATCTGTAATCACCAAAACGCATCTTCAGGATTACATCAGTGTAATCCAATGGAGCGGATCGGACTCGAACCGACAACCCCTACCGTGCAAGGGTAGTGCTCTACCAATTGAGCTACCGCCCCTCAATGAAATTGATATACCATCAACCCGAGCTGCGATAAATAACCCCACGCACCGGGTTCAGATTATATTTCTGATAACCATGTTATCCTCATTACTAATTCTAACCGATTTCAAATGGTATTTCAAAAGAAAGGTAATTTGCTTTGTGAAGATTAGCAAATGAGCGAGGACCAGGAAATTCTGGAGAGGTTGAAAATAGCAGAGGGTTTAAGAGCGTGTCGGGAAAGGTATCGCAAACAAGTTCTCCCCCACCCCAGCCCTCCCCGCGAGCGGGGAGGGAGCATATTGTCTTTTCCCTTCGCAAGTGTATGGATCGGATATATTGTTTGCAAACGCAGAAAATATTTCCCCCCGCTCGCGGGGGGATTAAGGGGGGGATGAGATATAAAAACAACCTTTACCGACAGGCTCTTAAACCCTCTGCTATTTTTATTCTGCTCTTTCATTATGATAAAATACTCATTCATGGATGCCTCTGACGCAGATATGGTTTCCAAAACGCTGATGGATGTCCCTGACAGCCGCGACACATTGTTTGCGCGCTGGATTCTGTATGCGATTTTGATTCTGGCAGCGTATATCTCGGTCAGTTACGCTTTCAATCTGATGATCTCTCAACCGCTTTCAGATACTCGTCTTGGAATTCATAAGATGGTAATCACAGGAATAGCGCCAAAGCCTGTTCAATACAGGATTCTGACATATTACATCGTCGAGGGAGCTCATCGTATAACCGGTATGGCAATCTGGCGTCTCGATTTGGTTTTGCGGTTTATCTTCACATCTCTGGCGCTGATATTTATGTTCAAATTCCTGAGGCGCTGGTTCGATTTCGCTGTCAGCGCGATAGGACCGTTGATAATACTAGCGGTGCTCCCTGTTACATATATAGATTACATCCACCAGCCGCATGACATTCCAAACCTGTTTTTCACAATTCTGGCGCTGGGATTCATTCGAGATAAAAAAGAGGCGTGGATGATTCTGCTGATTCCGATTGCAATGCTTAACCGTGAATCGTTTATTTTCGTCATATGGGCGTGGTTTTTCTATAACTATGACCGCCTGCCATTCAAACTATTATTAACTGAATTCACTCTTCTTGCTTTGATTGCGCTTGCAATCTATTTTACGCTGCCTTATTACTATGGGCCACGCCTGAATCATGTCGATATGATTCAGCTTAAAAACAACCTGAATCCTGGAATGATGTTTAAATGGTTATCTCGGCTTGTGGCGTTTGTAGGGCCTCTGGTGGTGGCGTCATTCGTGCGGTTCAAATCAAAACCGCTGTTCCTGCGTCGCTCAATGGGATATGTCGCTGTTTTCATGATTGCTAATTTCATCGTGGGGAAGTATCAGGAAACCCGATTATTTCTACCGATTCTGCCGGTTTTGATTCCGCTCGGGCTGGCTGCGATATTCCCGGTTTCCCCGGCGAAGGGACGCCGGGCTACGATTAGTGATGAGGACAGTTCTCATCGGAATACAACATCCGGGGAAATTGTGTAGCCCGGGAATCCATTTCCCGGGGAAAACGGTGCTAATTCGCGTAAAGCCCCGGTTAATGAGAAACCGGGCTACGGGATATTGACAGTTAGACTATGCAACCCGGTTTCCCTTAACCGGGGAAAAAGGTTAATCCAATTTTGATGAATTTCAATGTCATATTCGCGCTTATAATATTACCCGCAGCGGCAGTATTAATAAGCCTTGCGCTTAACCGCCTTGCGGGAAGAGATAAGGAAAACGAGACTGGAAAACCTCAGGATAAGAGCAAATCTGCCGGAGCGTTTGAAATCGCGCTTGCCGGAACATGCTCAATTCCGGGCGTGATGTTTCTTACTGTTTTTTATGCTTTATCCTATTCTTATGGATTATCAATTGCATTCCCGGCATTCGGATATCTAATGGGGCTGATTATCTCATTTGCGATTGCCATTGTTAATCATGGAAACAAAGAGAATAGGGGAGTTTCATCGCATCCGTTTCTCTTCCCTGAGATTATCAAATCGAAACTGGCATCATTTATATTTCTACTTCCTGTGATTGCTGTTTTAGCGTTTAATGTCGCATACCAGATGAGAAATATTCATGTACCGATTCTAATGTGGGTGCCTATGGGAGGGATAATACTTCTTGTTCTAATCTGGATTGCACTTTTCTTTGGCGGCAGGCGATTACGAAATTACATTCAAGTTGTGTCTTTATCGTTTTGTGTGTTTGTTTCAATGGCAGCCATTATACAAATTCTGTTCCATCAGGGAGGATTGCACGGGCTGATTGACTTGGCAAGCCGTGAGAATCCCCAGCTTCTTGCGCTGAATAATCCGGATGTGGCTTTTATCACCGGTGGGATATTCCTGGGGCTGGCTGTTTTCGGACAACCTCAGTTCATATCAGTATTAGCAAATGCTCGAAGTAAAAAGGACATAGCGACAGGTGGGATAATCGCTGTTTGTTTATCAACAATAATTATCTGGGGGAGCATTTATTTCGGTGCATTTGATTTTACTCAGTATATCGAATCTGCCATGGGACCAATAATTGCCAAGCCTGACAACTTTAGGGCTTTATTCGGGATAGCTCATCTGTTGATGGCTGTTTCTCTTGTCGCTGCACTGTTAGTCTATATGAATGGCCTGCTCTCGAAAAAGGCTACATTTGAATCAAATCGAACATTAAGCACATATCTTGTTGGTTTTCCCGGTTCAATATTAGTATTTATCCTGATTGCAATTGCGTATTTACTTGGTTTAAATCATGAACAAAACCCAATATTGCCTTTGGCATTAGCCGGATGCGCCTTCGGGCCAGCGTTTCTAATGCGCAGTGTGAAAAAAGTTACCGCTCCCGCATTGCTCTGTGGAATCTACTCCGGTTTGATTTTCACAATCGCATGGCATATATTCAGAATTCAGGGATACCGTCCATGGGGCTATCCCATGATTAACGGGATAATCCCCGGATTCATTTTCAGCCTCCTGGTTATCGCGATTGTGAATAGAAGACGTTAGCAGGTTAGTAAGTTAGCAAGTTAGCAGGTTAGTAAGTTAGCAGGTTAGCAGGTTAGCAGGTTAGAAAGAACTGAGAATACTTTACGATGGTAGTAAAAAGGGGACTGTCCCAACCAAGTGAATAAGTACTGTATAAATGAGGGTTTGCAGTATGGTATATTGATAACATCAGATTTGAAGCCTGTTGTGGACTGTCCCCTTTTTACGGATAGAACGATTCGATTTTAACTTACGATTCATTTCTGATGAATATCTGTCATGGAAAATATCAACGTAGAAAAAATACTAAAACAAGCCGCGGAACTGGATTCCAAATACTCCGCGAACATAATCAACGCTTTTACCGAGATAGCATCACGAGAGCCAATCACCGATGGCAACTGCGATTTCGAGGACATCCCGTGGCATGATGATGATTTCTCCCGACGCATTCTCCCATTTGCCACACGATCATCCGAGCAGACAATAATCGAGGCGGATTTTATCGAACGAACATGCAGTCTTAAACCGGACATGCGCATTTTGGATATCGCTTCTGGAGATGGCCGGTTATCTCTTGAATTCGCGCGACGAGGCTATTCCACATTTGGAATAGATAAAGGAAAAGCGGGGATTGAACATTCACAAAAAATTGCGCAGTCGGAAAAACTGGCAGGATGTGAGTTCATTCAAGGTAACGCATCCGATGTTGAAATTCCCGGACAGTTCGACCTCGCGATAATTATTTTCGGTGCGCTCGCTAATTTCACATCAGATGAGGCATCCCGTCTGATTGGTAAATTATCGAACGCTGTCAAACCGTCAGGGCATCTTATAATCGA
>JAGGVT010000192.1 GCA_021157815.1 bacterium
CAGAATGAGAATTCGACTGTGAACAACGAGTTCACCGGCAAGGTTACAGCATCGGCAAACCGTATATCCAATACGGATTCAGTTTCCAGCTCAAACCAGGATTCCAGCTCAGGTTCAAATTCATCCACTACCGGCAATCCGAGTTCGAGCAGGCAGGATATGTCTGAGTTTGATTTCAAGGTGGCCAGCCAGAAAAGCGAATCAGCACAGTTTGTTTCGAATGGCAGTTCATCGAAAGCTGCCGCGCAGCCTGCTGTCGATATGAATGCCCTTAATGCAGCTATCAGTACAAGCGACGGAGCAATCAGATCTGACAGCACTGTTGTCGAGGTGAAGGAACCGGTTTCGATTCTTGGAAACGCTCCGGTTAGAATCGCGAGTGAAATCGCACAGGCTGAATCTGAGGGTATTCCCAATGGAGGCAAGGCTGTTTTGAAAATTGAGTTGAATCCGCCAAGGCTTGGCAGGATGAATATCGAGCTTGTCAAATCGGATTCAGGAATGGATGTCAAACTGGTTGTAAGAACCATTTTTGCGAGGGAGCTTATCAACCAGCGCGGCGATGAGATTAAAACGGCGCTTCTGGAACAAGGTGTTGATATCAGAAAGTTTGAGATTGTTGACGCCAACCAGAACCGGCAGGATTTCAACCGCGGCTCTTCAGGATTCGACACAGGCCAGATGCCTTACGAGAGAGGTGGAGAGGAGGCCGGACAGGGAAGCGCTGAGCAACAGATTCACGGCATTGTCGATGATGAAATCGACAGCGCGACTGATTTCACACCATCTGATACGACAGAACCGTTGTCGGTCAGAGTGGGTGAATTAAACGTGCTGGCATAGCTGTGAATTTGATTTTTATCTATTACTTATTTCAAGGAGTTAACGGTGATTACATCAACAGGCGTTATCGATACCATGAACTCGATTGGTGAGCAGAATTCCTCAACACCGGGTTCGGCGGTTGACAAGACAACGTTTCTGAAACTGATGGTCATGCAGTTACAGCATCAGGACCCCATATCCCCTATGGATTCCGATACGTTTATGACTCAGTTGGCGCAGTTTAACACACTGGAACAGCAGATCAACCTAAACGACCAATTTGAGAGTTTCCTCGGATTCCAGGCGTTGACACAGGCAACCTCAATGATAGGCAAGGAGGTCCAGGCTATCGCGTCAGGTGAAGACGGAGCCGTTTTTGTCGACGGCATAGTTGAAGAGGTTATGCTCATTAACGGCACACCTGTGCTGAAACTGTCATCAGGCGATGAAGTGCCAATCCAGATGGTTGTCAGGGTTGGAACGGAACTTGGAGATTCATAGGAGGGCGATATGATTCATCACATGACCCCTGGCCAGTTGAATGTCAATCAGGTGGAGCAAAAGCAGAATTCTGTCAAATCCGCCTCGAATGTCAAACAGACTCAACATCAGTTTAAAAACCTGTTGTCTGAGAAGCTGAACCAGGATCAGTTAAAGTTTTCCTCACATGCCAGCAAACGACTGGCAATGCGGGGAATCGAGCTTAGTACGGGCGATATTGAATCGCTGAAACACGCGGTTAATCTCGCTGAATCGAAAGGATCAAAAGACGCTCTTATCATGCATGAAAAAGCGGCTTTTGTGGTAAGTATCAGGAATCGAACTGTGATTACAGCTATCGATGACATGAACATGAAAGATCGAATTGTCACGAACATCGACAGCGCGGTAATCGCGCGCAATTCATGAGGGAAATGCGCCGATATCACGAGCAATGGGATAGTTGCTGTCACTGATGATTAACACTGGGGATTCGGACCTCCATGAGGAGAGTCCCCAAGATGCTATGTCGCTGAACAGCCTGAAGGTTGCATCACAGCCTGATAGCTGAAGTACAGCCTGATGGCTGATGTACAGCCTGATGGCTGATGTACAGCCTGATGGTTGCAACACAACCTGATGGCTGAATGGCGGTTGGCACTATTATGTAATTGACTCAAATCAAGGAGGTAACTTCCACTATGTCTGGAAGCGCCTTTTATGCTGCTATAACTGGTTTGCAAGCAAACCAGTCGCGGCTTAATGTAATCGCGAATAATGTCGCGAATATCAACACCTACGGATTTAAGTCATCAAGAGTGACTTTTTCCGATCTTCTGAACCAGACTCTTGCATGCGCCTCATCCCCACAGGGGAGTCGAGGAGGCGTAAATCCGATGCAGGTCGGACTTGGTGTCAAACTTGCGTCCATCGACACCATCATGACTCAGGGTTCAATACAGAACACTGGCAACACGCGTGATCTCGCAATTGACGGCGATGGTTTCTTCATTGTTGCGGGTGAAGGCGGTAACCGTTTCACAAGAACGGGTAACTTCTCAATGGATTTCAATGGCACTCTTCTGACCGTTGATGGTTTAAGAGTGCAGGGTTACTCCACACTCGAAGATGATGGGTTAAACATTGACACTAATAATGCAATTGGTGACATAGTTATCAATTTCGGGGAAAAGATCCCGGCAAGAGCGACTGAGGAAGTACGCTTCAGGTCGAATCTTGATGCAGGAAGCCATATATTTGGAACAGCCGAGCTGACATCACCGGGCTCAACCGGATTCACTCTCGCAGCTGGAACAATGTTACCGATAGCCAAATTTGAAGGGATCACAGTGAATGATGGCTCCGCTCCTCCGTTGGATGATTCAACAGCAGGAAACAATGACCTTGTTATCAACGGGCAGGAAATAACCATCACATGGCCGGTCGGCTGGACATGGGGTGATTCCGCAACTAACGCGCAGTTCATCGCGGATGCGATCAACTCGCAGTCAACAACTGTTTTTGCATCTGTTGGAAACAGTGACAATTTAATAATTCACTCCATGACCGGAGGCGAGGAAAGTGATGTTATCATCGCCGGGGACAGTACAACTCCCGGATTCCTTGCCACAATCGGACTCACAGCCGGAACAACATCAGCGCCCGAGCCATCAGGCACACTTGCGGGACAGCATAAGATTACAGTTACTGAGGCCACACAGGCAGCAGGCACAACAAGCACACCGGTACAGGCAGGCGCGCTGGTAAGTGACACTTTCTACATCAACGACTACGCAATCACCTATGTCGCAACTGATGTAGAAAACACATCAGCTCAAAACGCACAGGTAATTGTGGACGCTATCAACGACACAGCCGGATTGAACCTCACTGCAACCGCGAACGCAAATGGAACTATAACTCTGATAAGTGATTTTGCGGGAGAATCCAATATCATTGCGGTTGAAAACGAGGGTACAGCGCTTGGAGTAACCGGGCTTGACACACTGGGGTTACTGATGGACAACCCATTCCCGATAGGGCCGGGTACCGCTCTTGACGCTTATGTCGTCAATAACGGAACGGATGCGACAGTCTCAAACACATTCACATCAGATGATGAAACTGAAACATGGACACGCATGTACACTAACTCAACACCCTATGGTACAGAGTCAACTCTCGACTCATTGATGGATTTCATCCTTGGAGACAATCCGGCGCTAACGCTTATTCCCGGTGTAACGCTCACCGCGGATGAGCTAACTTCAGGTGAAGCGGTTATTACAACACATGATGCCTTTGAACACTCAACAAGCATCAACGTTTATGACACCCTGGGAAACGCACATTTCCTGGCTGTTACATACAAACATGTCGGCGAGAATTTGTGGGAATGGACAGCTGATCTTCCAGAGGAACCCAACCTGGCAATATCCAATGGTGAGGGTGAAGTCAGGTTTGACACCAACGGTATGGTTGCTACGCCAAATCCGTCAGAATCAATCATTTTTTCACCCGCCGGCGCTCAAGATGTTAGTGTAGATCTCATCTTTAATGGGATGGGCAACACACTGGATGGCATAACTCAGTTTGGCTCCGACACGACCACGCGTGCTGAATATCAGGATGGATACTCAACGGGAATTCTTCAAACCGTGGCTTTTGGACCAAACGGAAACGGAATTTTGTATGGCAGTTTTTCCAATGGGCAGGTACGTCCGATGGCTCAAATCGCACTCGCCAACTTCAATAATCCGGAAGGACTGGAACGCACGGGCAATAATGCATTTAACGCGACTGCCAACTCCGGATTGCCGATCATTTCAGTCGCACTTCAAGGCGGCGCAGGTGGAATAATACCGGGCGCGCTTGAGCAGTCCAATGTTGACCTTTCAACCGAATTTACAAACATGATTGTGTCACAGCGTGGATTCCAGGCAAACTCCAGGGTAATCACAACTCAGGACGCGCTAATGGCTGAAGCTGTCAACCTTGTCAGATAATTCATTCCGGCATAAGTAAAATAAAAGGCGCCTCAATCGAGGCGCCTTGTTTATTTTGAATTCTAGTAAGTGTTAAACGGAAACTGCCACTTCCATTGCGGATTCATCAACAGCTTCTTCAATCTGAAAGTTCTTCGTGACTTTAATTGAATTACCCACATCATTGAATTCAACATCATCCATCATCGACCTCATAAGAAAAACACCACGGCCATGAGGCAAAAGCAGGTTCTCTTCAACAGTCGGATCAGGCAGTGCCTCGTGATCAAAACCGATTCCCTCATCCTTCACAATCATGCTGAATTTATCATCAGTAATGAGATAGGAAATATTGATGTCCAGGTATGGGTCACCATGGTTTCCGTGTTTATGCGCGTTAGCAAGCGTTTCGTTCAAGGATAACCGGATGGCATAGATTTCGTTTCTTGATATTTTACGCTGCTTGGCACGTTCCATTATCTCTTCAATGAAATCATGTGATTCGTCATAGTGAATTACTCTGTTAATCCAGGGATTTGTCTTGATTCCAAGAACCGCCACGAGAATGTCATCGCGCATGTAACGTGCATCACCTATCGCCTCAAGCTCGTTGAAAATGTTATCTTTCAGTTCTGCGATGGATCTCAGACCATTGTTTTGAATCACATCAATCAGTCTTTCAAGGCCAAACATCTCGTTTTTGTTAATACGCGTTTCCGTTACGCCATCCGTATAGAGAATCAGGCGGTCACCCTCTTCCAATTTCATCTGCCCGGTCTGGAACATTCCATCCGGTAAAACGCCAAGAGGAACACCGTCAACATCGATAGTAATACACTCGCCTGTGGATTCACGATATAAAATAGGAAGAACATGCCCTGCTTTCGCATAAGTCATAGTAAGGTCATCTGTGTGGATACGAGCATAGAAAGCGGTCGCGAACCAGCTCTGTTCCTTAATCTGGACTCTCAGTCCCTGATTGACAAGCGCCATGACCTTGCTCGGTGGCGTAAGGGATTTCGCCGCGTTTCGGAACATGCTTAAAATCGAGAAAGTCATGAGGGATGCTGGAATGCCCTTCGTCGCGACATCGCCAATCACGACACCGACAGATTTAGGGCCAAGCGTGAAAACATCGAAGAAATCACCCGCGAGTTCCATCGCTGGAACAAGCGAACACTCAAATTCGAGTTTACCCTGTTCGAAATTGTAGGGAATACGGTCTGATTGGAATTTCTTCGCCACCTCAAGTTGTTCAGTTCGCGCTCTTTCACGCTCGTTAATTTCACTGAATAACCTGGCGTTCGCAAGCGCGCTGGAGAGATAATTTGCAAACATATTGATGAACCGGATATCCTCCGTAGAGAAGAAATCCTGATGATGCTTGTAGAGCGCCAGAAGTCCCGGCCTGTCACGGCCTGTCAAGGGAATCCCGTAGAACGATTTATAATCCTCACCATAGACATCCCAAACCCAGTCCTCAACTTTTCCACTATCCTGCACCAGCAGAGACTCATTAGTTTCAAGCACCTTTTGGACCCACAGGTCCTGATCGAGCTTGCTGAATGGCTTGATTTCCCATTCTTCATCAAGCGAGTAATTTATATACATGGCGCCTTGTTCATCAGAGTAAACAAGCATCACACGATTAACATGCAGCAGGCTCTTCAGCTCTCGTAAAACACTTGGGATTAGTTTTTCCAGGTTTAATTCACCGATTATTGTTTGGCCGATGGAATTGATTTTCTCAAGGATGTTGCTTCGCTTAATGCTGATCTCAAATAGATGAGCGTTGTGAAGAATGATTCCGGCATGCCTGACAAGGTTTCTCATGAATGAGCGTTCCCGTGATGACATCCATCCGATTTGATGTCCGCCTATCACTAGAACCGCTTTTGAATCACCGCTTAGCATGAACGGGATGAATAACAGTTCTTCAGGTTTCTTGTCAGCGGCAAAACACGTATCAAATCTTCTGCCTGACACAATGAATAACCTGTAGTCATTACAAATTCGATTCAGATAATCGTTAAACAACGGATTTATCTCACAATGCTCCCGCCTATTGCATGACGATTTCGAACAAAACCACCCTTTCTCATTTTCGTCCCTTAGGAAGACATCCACAAATACAGTGGAATAATCGTGCTCAATCTTTTCCACAATAAAGTCAACATTTTCCTGGAAAGTTAAATTCTTGCCATTCCCATAAGAGATCATATTTATCAGAGCGAGTTCCTTGTTTCGCCTGGCAAGAATATCCATTGTCCGGCTGGCGTCCTGGTTCATCAATGCAAGCCTGTGCGAGTAGTTTTCAATCTCCAGATAATTATTCGACAAATCCTCCGCCATGCTGTTAAACGCCTTGCCAAGCATTCCTATTTCAGTTGATGAATGAATCACCACGCGAGTATCGAGTTCCCCTCTTCCTATACGCTGGACACCATCAGTGAGAATCCTTAATGGACTCAATATCAATCGAAGAAGGAGCATGAAA
Organism: bacterium; assembly: GCA_021157815.1. Taxonomy (GTDB): domain Bacteria; phylum JAJVIF01; class JAJVIF01; order JAGGVT01; family JAGGVT01; genus JAGGVT01. Next base: position 6,787 of record JAGGVT010000192.1, read on the forward strand.
AGAATGAGCAGCGCACCAAAGGTTAGGATTAACGTTACGGTCAAGCTCATTTCCAAATGCGACGCTTTTTCCATAACCTGCTGATTGCTTAATATCAATCCTGCATACAGACCCGAATCACCAATTGGGACGATGGATATTTTCCGATTTCCGATGCTTGCGTTAAAGTTTTTTTTCACGGAATCAGAATGCTTCTTTCCCATAGACTGCATGCTGATTTCCAGTAACCATTCATTGAATCCGCTGTTTGCGAGTTGTGATCTTTCTATGGCTCTGCCTTCAGAGGAATAAAGCGGATTCCCATTCTCATCGAAGATAAACACTTCACCACCATCGGATGTAAACGCTTCTTTCAGGTAACCGCCAATCTGATTGACTGGTCCGAAATAATCAATCGGGCCCTCGAATTGATCGTCGGTTTGCTGGATTTCGCCTATAAGTTTTTCGGCATTACTTGCTGCCAGCCTGGCTAATCTGTCGCGATACTCATTACTCTCCCTTTCAACAATTCGTGTTACCTGTCCACTAATCGCGGAAATATACAGAGCGCCGCTGAAAAACAGCAGGCAGTAGGTCGTAATGACAATCACCGATGAAAGGCTGTGCCATTTCGCGCCTTTTTGAGACCGTTTTTTAAAAAAACTTATTCTCATTTCCTTATTAATAAAATCAACTTATATTTTCAATTTTTGCTTTATCTGAATGTAATTCGCTCGGATAATTAATAAAAGAAGCCCGTGTAATTGCAGGAAATCTTGAGTTTCAATTTGATTAGTTCTATTATTCTTCGATAAAATCTATATAAGGATTTAAAGGCCGCGATCTTGATATTTTCGCTTTGTCAGGTCGTGTGTTTTTGTATGTGTAATTTTTCAAGACGACGATATGGAAAACGAACTTAAAAAAATAATTGAAAGCGTAATTGCTGAGAAAAAATATCCCAAACCTGAGATACAGTTCAGGTCGATTCCCTTCAAGGGCGCATGGGGTATGGCATGCAGCTTTTTATTTCAACTTCTCAACGAACTCAAGACACGTGATGAATCATTCGACAGGGATAAGGTTTCGCAGGAAATTCTTGAATCGATAAAGGAAAAGGCTTCATCAATTGAGGAACTGGAAAAGATTGAACTTGAAAAGGGATTTATAAACTTCCATTTCGTTCCGCAGTCAGCAGTTAAAAAAGTCATTTCAGAAATAATATCCAAAGGTGATTTGTATGGGAAAGGCCCGGTTAGAGACGAAAAAGTCATGGTTGAATTTTCCCAGCCCAACACGCACAAGGATATGCATGTCGGACATTTGAGAAATATCTGCCTTGGAATCAGCCTTGTCAACATACTTCGATTCGCGGGATATGAAACAATCTCAGCGAATTATTACGGTGATATTGGAACACATGTAATCAAGTGCCTCTGGGGATACAAGCGATTCTACAAGGGAATGGAACCGCCATCCGGGCGCGGACGATGGCTTGGCGAGGTGTACGCGTTCGCTGAGAACAAATACAAGATTTCCGAGCAGATGCGTAACGGTGCAACCGAATGGCTCAGAACATTCTTCACGCAGCCATCAAATAGCGCTGAACTGATAATCGCGCAGAAAACGCTTGAGTTCATGCGTGAGAATAATATTCTTCTGACTCTCGATCTTGATAAAAAAACGCTTTCGGAAAACATGGCAAGGACCCTGTCATACATCCGGGAAACGATGAAGAATATGCTCCACAATGGAAGGATGTCCGTTACCGACGTTCAGGCAATCAAGGACTCAATTAGACAGTTCGATGAGACAAATCCAATATGGGGCTACATTGATGAAGTCATCGACCTTTACCAGGACTGGGAAAACCGGGAACCGGAGATTGTTGAGCTGTGGAAAATGACACGTGACTGGAGCCTCGCGCATTTCAACAACATCTATAACGAATTGGGATGCAATTTCGATACTATTTTCTATGAAAGCGATCTCGAGAGACCAGGCAAGGAAATCGTGCAGGAACTTCTCGAACGGGGAATAGCCGAGAAGGATAAAGGCGCTGTAATTGTTAAAATCGATGAGAAACTAGGACTTGAGAAGGAAACATATCGTAACTGCATTATCCTGAAAAGCGACGGCACATCGCTGTACGCCACAAAAGACCTTGCGCTTGCCAAAAAGAAATTCGAGGAATTCGGCATTGACCGTTCGATTTACCTTGTCGATGTCGGCCAGAGCTTCTATTTCCAGCAGCTATTCAAGATTCTTGAATTGATGGGTTTTGAGCAGGCAAAGAAATGCCATCACCTTGCGTATGGGCAGGTTACGCTTCCCGAGGGCAAGATGGCGAGCCGCCTGGGCAACGTCGTGCATTATACCGACCTGCGTAAAGAAATGATAAGCCTGGCGAAAAAAATCGTTCGAGTGAAAAAACCGGACGCTGGTGAGAATGTCTGGCGCAGCACAGCCGCAACAGTGGCTTTCGGTGCGTTGAAATACAACATGGTGAAAATCGATTCCGACAAGAACATGGTTTTCGACTGGGATGAGGCGCTGGATTATGAGGGCCGTACCGCGCCCTATATTCAATATGCCCACGCGAGAGCATGCAATATACTTGAAAAAGTCGGTGAGCTCAAACATGACAAAATCTGCCTGGAAGAAATCGGCGAACCTGAAATAGAACTGGCAAAGAAACTCGCTGAATTTCCATCGATAATCGAGCGATGCGCTCAGGAGGTTAAACCTCTCCCGCTCGCGACCTATATTTATGAACTTGCGCAAACCTTCAGCGACTTCTATCACCGCTGTCCGGTTATGCAGGAAAATAACGAGAGTATAAAGGCAACCAGAACCGCGTTGGTTCTTTGCACTAAAACCGTTCTTTCAAAAGGGCTTGGCTTGTTGGGTATTGATGCCCCAATCAGCATGTAACGCCTGGTTCATTTCATATCGCTGGAGTAAAAAATGCTTGATGAATATATTAATAAACCGGTTATTGTAAAACTTGTTACAGGTGAGATTCTTCCGGTTGGCATCCGCTTCTATGGCACGTCATCATTCAGCTCGGAGATGCTGTGGTTCGTTATCCCTAGAAAGTCAAATCCGGCGGAAAGTGAAAAGGAATTTCATGTGCCTGTCTCATCAATTGCCGTATTGGAGCTGGTAAAATGAATTTCTCAAACAGAAACAATTTCTTCATCGTGATTATTGCAACATTAATCATCGTGAGCGGATTTGTGTTTTCCGTTTCCATCACCGGATGCGGTAAAACCGCGCCATTGAAAATTGATGATCTTAGCACTGTTATTCCGGGCGACAATCCGGATGAATATGACGTTTATCGTGTTGTCGCTGTTAAAAAAGATGTCAACAAAAAGGAACTTGTTGGATTGATGGAGTATTTCACAAAGCAGTATCTCGATACAAACCGGGTCATGATATATGTTTTCAGCAGTTCAGCCGCCGCCCACCTCGGGCAGTCGGAATACATCGTCGCAACATACTTTCAGGATAAGAGCCTGAAAAAATACGAACGCGAAATCCTTCTTGATCGACCTAAATAAACAAAGACGACTTCTGAAAAAAGTAGATTCTCATTGAAACCCGGCGTCCCCTCGCCGGGGTTTTCCTTAATCCCAATAAGAAATTGATCGATATTGTGGAAATCCAGTCACGTCCTAATCCCGGTGAAGGGACACCGGGTTACATTTTCATTATCGTGACCCCGGGAAATGGACACCGGGTTTGTATATTAAGAATTACTGCTGCTGAGCAATGCGCGGAAGTCATCAGGACTTTGGCAGACGTTGATAGCGGTGTCCATGCTTATCTGTTCCCTTTTGACAAGATCCTTCAACGCCATATCGAGTGTTTGCATTCCCTGTTTGACCCCGGCTTCCAGAGCTGTTGCAATCTGATGCGTTTTCGCTTCACGAATCATGTTTCTAACACCATGAGTCGCGACAAGACACTCAACAGCGACAACTCGACCGCCCCCTGCATGCGCGGTTCTTGGCAGAAGCGACTGAGAAAGAATTCCCTGGATAACGTTTGAAAGCTGAAGCCGTATCTGTGCCTGCTGTGCAGGCGGGAAAACATCTATCATACGGTCAATACTCGATGCGGCGCTCTGGGTATGCAGCGTGGCAAAAACAAGGTGCCCGGTTTCGGCGGCGGTGAGCGATGTTGAAATGGTTTCAAGGTCGCGCATCTCGCCAAGAAGGATGACATCGGGATCCTGTCGAAGCGCGCTTCTTAATGCCCTTTGGAATGAAACAGTATCAGAGCCAACCTCGCGCTGGCAGATTATCGCTTTTATATTGTCATGCTTGTATTCAATCGGGTCCTCAACGGTAATGATGTTGACATCCTTGTTCTCGTTAATGTATTTAATCATCGAGGCAAGAGTTGTTGATTTACCTGAACCGGTAGGGCCTGTAACAAGCACCAGGCCACGCGGTCTCATGCTAAGTTCTTTTGACACCCACGGGATGCCAAGCTTGTCAATATCGGGAATTTCCTCCGGAATATGCCTGAAAGCAATACTTATATGGTCACGTTCGTAATATACGTTCACCCTGAAACGACCATACCCCTCAAGCGCGTAAGCAAGGTCAACATCGCCATTTTCCTCAAGAATATTTTTATGGTAATCAGTGAGAATGCTCATGCCCTGTTCTTTAGTACTTTCAGGAGTAAACATGGGATAAGTTGTGTCGCGAATCAACCGTCCATGCAGCCTGAATATTGGGAATTCTTTCGTTCGGACGTGAAGGTCTGTTGCGCCATTATTCACGCATTTCTTTAGAGCTTCATTAAGGTCAAATTCAGGCATTTCAGACCTCTTTCATGGAATGGCAAATAAAACTAATTGCCGGATGACAAAATCCGGACTGAAAAAACAATCGCAAAGCGGAAAATCAATATCGGGGTGGTCAGATTCGAACTGACGACCTCCTGCTCCCAAAGCAGGCGCGCTAAACCGGGCTGCGCTACACCCCGACAAGTCTTTCTAAAACGCTACATTATATCCCCGAGAGGGCATCTGGTAAAGAAAAAACATTCCAGTAAATATTTATTCCAGTTTCATCAGTGCCTTTTTTGCCCTATCGCTGAATTCCACAATATCACTTTCCGCCACGCGTTTATAGTATTTCCTGGCTCTTTCAACATCACCAGTTTCAACAGACCAGTCCGCCAAATCCAGCCAGCTGAGCAAATCATCAGGATAGACAACAAGGAAAATAGCCAGATATTCACGCGCTTCATCAATTTCACCCTCAGAATACAATAAATCTGCAAGCCTTCGATAAAGCAAAGCGTTGGCGGGTTCAAGTTCGGATGCTTTCCTGTAATACAGTTTCGCCAGTTCCTTTTTGTCGCCGTCCGGCGGATTATAGCCTTCCACCGTTATCATGTTGCCTAGCTGAAAATATGCCTCGGAGGATAGAATTTCAGAACCGCTTTCAGCAATATCCAAAAGGTCCTCGTATGCTTTGTCCTTCTCATCGTCCTTATATGCTGCAAGAAGCAAGGCACGGTCAAGGCGCGCTCGTTCAGCAATCAGTAAATCATCACCTGCGATATACTTCTCAAGAACATTGATTGCGTCATCAATCATTCCCTGATTTTCATATTCCTGAATAAGCTGGAATGCAACAGTATAATCAATGGGATTCTCTTTGTGTTCGTTCTCAAGCCTCTTGAGATTGCTTTTTGCTTCGGCGGAATCGTGTTTTTCGGATTCAGTTATCGAATGAGAATCCGAAACGGATGCGTCTGCCTTTGAAACTTGTGAATCGCCGGTGGTTTCACTGGCGCATGAAATTAAAACACACGTTGCAATCAAAGGGATTATCAAGCGAATAAAGCGGTACATTACCATCGACATCAACTGTTTAAGATGTTCTTCTGCAGGTTGTTAATTGCATCTTCCTCATCTTGAAAAATCCTGAAGACTGAATCCAAGTGAGTAATCTTGAAAAGGTTGCTGACATTATTAGATGGATTAATTATCCCCAGTGAACCCGCATTCTGTATGCATGCTTTCAATCCACTGACAAGAATACCCAACGCTGCTGAATCCATGAACCTGACCTTTTCAAGGTCCATAATAATATTGTAATACCCGGTATCAACCTGATCGCGAAGTTTCTCTTTTAAAAACGATACATTGAAACTGTCGATATCACTTTGCGGACGGATAATTGAAACATTATCCCTTATCTGCACATCGATATTCATAGCTCGCATTCTCCGGGTTGATGGGTAATCTTTACGCTCCCTCAGATATTCACCCAGTCTGGATTCAATCATATTTGATTCTATCAAATTTTCGCTCACCATGCACCCTCTGAATTTAATAGTCTAACAATATTATCCTTTCAACGAGGCTGGAATTTTCATCAGGACTGAATCGATATCGAGATGCGTTAACTTAAATCATCTGGAATATGGCTGCCCAAATGCCAAATATTTAATATCGGATGTTAAAAAACAAGTGAACTCCTTCACAAAGAAGCAGCACCTCCAAAATGGAGGTGCCTATAAGAGGGACCACTGGCTTCAAATTTATGCTTCCTTACATTGTGAATTTTACCACAAGCGAAAAAAGAAATGCAACCTTTTATTTGAAATCTTCAGGATTTTTCTGCCAGTATTTATCGGTTATTATTATTACAGTTTCAATAACGTCAGTTTTTAACATTGTGATATTACAGAAGCTGCGTTTGAAAAGTACTGCGTTTTGCATATTTCGTAAAAAATAGCAGAGGGTTTAAGACGTGTCGGAAAAGGAAGTTTTTCTATCTCATCCCCCCCTTAATCCCCCCGCGAGCGGGGGGAGATTTTTTTTTACATTTGCTTACATTAGTGTCCGGTTAAGTTAGAGACCAATAACCGAGTTGCTGATTAATAGAGAATATACCGGCTTGTTGATATTTATCAGACATGAATTGAAAGTGAATATCGAATCGTTCTATCCGTAAAAAGGGGCATTCCCCAATCATGGGGTACGTCCACATAAGACTTCAATCCTGACGTTATCAATATACTATGCTGTAAACCCTTATTTATACTGTGTTTATTTGCATGGTTGGGACATCCATGATAAGTATTTGTCAATAGGGTCACAAGATCTCCC
>JAGGVT010000165.1 GCA_021157815.1 bacterium
GTCTCATAACTCAATTATAAGCAAAAAGGTTTGTCATTCTGAGCGCAGCGAAGAATCTATTTGCTACTGTGTTGATGATTAAACCTGATGAAATTAATCTACACTATCTAAAATAGATCCTTCGCTTCGCTCAGGATAACAGAAAAAGCCAGGTTCTGAGACAGTCTCCTCATTAACCGGGGTAATGCGTAGATATTACCCGTGTTTTCCCGGCTAATGAGGAGGCTGTCTCAAAACTTTCAAACAGTAAGAAAAACGTCATTCCGACATCCAACGAGCGAAGCGAGAAGGATGGTCGGTTCGCGAATGTCGGAATGACGATTTTGGCAGGTTTTAGACAGCCTCTTGAGAAGCCGGGCTACAATATAATGAGTCTTTCAGAGATCTCATCTCAATAAATTATGGAAAATCCCTGTCAAGTAATGTCAAGTTGCATAATTGGGTTAGCGCCATGGCATAATCCCCCTTTTTGAGGATTTCAAAAGAAACATCTCTTTTGCATCAGTCTCATGTTATAATTTCCGCTTGTTTTTACTATGCGAATAGCTATCGTTTCAGATATTCACTCTAACCTGCACGCGCTTGATGCCGTACTACAGGATGCCGACAATCGATCAGTGGATTTGTATCACTGCCTGGGAGATATTGTCGGGTACGGCGCATTTCCACAGGAATGTTGCAATCTTATTCGGGAAATTTGCGACGAGACGGTTTTCGGCAATCACGAGCACGCAGTTTTATTTCCTGAACATTCAATGTCATTCAACCCCGATGCGAAAAAGGCTATTAATTACACTATCGATCAATTAAACGAGGATACAATCAACTGGTTTCACAGCCTTGAACCTCATCTCGTTCTCGATGATTTCACTATCGCGCACGGTTCATTACGCAGCTTTGACGAGTATGTCTCCGATGCCACAATCGCGCGGCTGAGTTTGGAAATCCTTCAAACGGATTTGCTTTTTGTCGGGCATACGCATTATCCAGAAGGTTACCAGTATGACCTTGAGACCAAATCAGCCCGGGCAATGGATTTGATTGGCGAAGGTGAAGCTGTTCTGGAAGATGGTTTACGTTATCTGATTAATGTCGGGTCAGTAGGGCAGCCTCGGGATGGCGATCCCAGAGCAGCCTACGGAATCTATGACACGGAGACATCCAAAATCGAAATCATTCGCGTTAAATACAATCTCAAGGCGGCAGCGGATGCAATTATCAAAGCAGGCTTGCCGCCACATTTGTCAAAACGACTGTATGCCGGAAGGTGATTTTTTTTTTTAATCGGAATGCTTGAACTCATTAGAAATAATCCACATACCGCAATAATACCACTGATACTGGTAACAACATTTCTCGCGGTTGGCGGCCAGCTATGCCTTAAACAAGGGATGACAGCTCTTGGCGAGATTGGCGGTTTCAAATTGCTGATTAAAAGCCTTCCAAAGGTCGCGACAAACATCTGGGTTCTGCTTGGGCTTGGGCTGTATATCTTATCCACTCTTATATGGATGATGATTCTTACTAAAACGCCACTCAGTTTCTGCTATCCGTTTATCAGTTTGTCTTATGTGTTCGTGATTTTCGCATCGCGAATAATTTTCAAGGAAAGAATCGACGGATACAAAATAATGGCAATAATACTGATTATCGGTGGTGTGGTCATGCTGTCGATGTCACGCTCGTAATATGGACGAACAACGCGAAAGAAATATCAAGGCAATTCCCATGATACTGGTTTTCACTGTGCTGGTGGTCGCGGGGCAGCTTTTGCTCAAATACGGGTTGAGTAATTTCGTTGTTGATGGGCTAGGCGAATTAATGAAACAGATTTTCGCGATTATCTTCAATCCCTTTGTTTTTATCGGTCTGGCGCTTTATGTTGTTTCGACCGGTGTATGGCTGATTGTGCTGTCACGAACCAGTTTGAGTTTCTGCTATCCGTTTATCAGCATCTCATACATTCTGATAATTATCACATCAAGAATATTTTTCAATGAAATAATTGATTTATATAAGGTCATTGCGATAGTCCTGATTATCGCAGGGGTTTTCATGCTTTCGATGTCCCGCACCGAAAAGGAAAAAATACTCGTTGACAAAACAAGGGGCGAGTGAGGAGTGTGTGATGTGAAAAAAAAACGATTTCATAAAGCGCTTATCACCATTTTCCTTCTCACATTCATTATTACTCTACATTGGACAAATTTATCATTTGCGCAAGATGAGCAGCCTGAAACAGTAGATACATATAAAATCGTACTCTATGCCAATAACACGCTATTTATGATGAGTCCCGACGGCTCGAATAAATCAAAGCTACTCGAACAGGCTCAAATATTGGATTTCATCCCTCTCAGCGATGGCAGGATTTTCATTCATTCGAAGCAGTATGAGGGCAACTCGCTTGAGATATTTGAACCTGAAACCGGAGTCCGGGCGCTTGTCGAATTTTCCGAGGGCATTTTCCCGCATATATCTGTTTCAGATGATGGTTCGATTGTGGCATATGAGGTCAAACATCTTCCAATCTCCACCAGCGGCGATGGTGTCTGGCTGTATAAAGCTGAGGGCGTAAAATCGCATGTTAAAATCACCGGAAGCGCGCTATCAATTGAATCTATCAGCCTTTATAAAAATAGATTGCATATGCTTTATCATGAACTCGATTTAGTCAGCGATGATGCCGGCTTGTTCATAGAGAGTCTTCCTCTGAGCAGATCATCGAAATCAAGAAGGAATAAAATCCCAGAGGGAATGAAAACATTTCTTGCGGGTGGTTACACATTGGGATTTACGTATCCAACATCGGGGCGATGCCTTTCGCTGAGTCATTTGCATTCAGGCAGAACGGTTGATATCGCTGTTCCGAACGGGGATATTGTCCTGGATGATAAAGCGTTTTACAGCAGCGACAAACCAATGCTTGTGTTGAGTTCATATTCCTTTGATTTCGATGGGGAAGAAGAGCATGAAACGTATTTATGGATAACCTCAAGTAATAAATTAGAACCTCTCACCTTTGACAACATGGCTGACATCGGCAATTTCAGATGGTCACCGGACGGTTTTTTATATTTCACCGCACGCTATGAGGATTTATCGGGCGAAAGTTCTCAATTGATGCTGTTTAGAGAAGACATCAAATCCGAGGATATCCGGCTTGTTTCAGTACTGGGCGGACCTGTAGCGTTTTCTTTCCAATAAAAACAAACACCAATGAAAAATCCGGTGTTAATCACCGGATTCAGCATTATTAAAATTACATTTTCAGGGGGATTATCCCTTGCTGATAGCGCCCATCGGGCAGACATCAGCACAAGCGCCGCAATCCGTGCAGATTTCCGGGTCGATAATGTAGATGGGATCGCCTTCGCTGATCGCGCCAACCGGGCATTCATCAATGCATGTGCCGCATGCGATGCATTCTTCAGAGATAACGTGAGCCATCAGTGGCCTCCTTGGGGTTAGTTATCACAATTAAAAACACGGTGATTATCTATCACAAAATATAAGCTGTCAAGGCATCAATTTAGCAAATGGAAAATAAATGCAAATTTGTTAGATGCGCCTAATAATCAGCGATGCCAAGCTTTTTCTTATAGTACGTGTAATTGTAACCCGGCGTCCCCTCGCCGGGGTTTTCCTTCGAATACAAATTGTAACCCGGCATCCCCTTGCCGGGGTTTTCCTTCGAATACAAATTGTAACCCGGCATCCCCTTGCCGGGGTTTTCCTTCGGAAATCTCACAACACGACATTCTCCCGATACTCGCCAAACACGATTTTCATCTCCCCTATTACCTCGCCGAGCGTTGCTTTTACCTTGACCGCATCGATTATTGTTTCGAATATTTCACCTTTGGATTCCGCTGTCTGGCGCACTTTCGCCAGCGCGTTTTTTACTGCATCGTTGTCACGATTTGCTTTCCACGCTTTCAGCTTATCAACCTGTCGTTTTTCCACAGCCGCATCGACACGAAGGATATCGCCCGGCTCTTCCTCTTTTTCAGGCTGGAATTTATTGACTCCCACAATCACACGCTCGTTATTTTCAATTTCACGCTGCCATTCATAGGCGGATTGCTGGATTTCAGACTGCTGGAATCCCTTTTCGATCGCCTTCAACGCGCCGCCGAGATCATCGATTTTCTTAATATACTCCCACGTTAGTTTCTCGATTTCATCTGTCATTGCCTCGATATAATATGAACCTGCCAGCGGGTCAACGGTATGAGTTACGCCGGATTCATGCGCGAGTATCTGCTGCGTTCGCAGAGCGGTGCGGACTGAATCCTCAGTCGGAAGCGCGACCGCCTCATCTTTCGAATTTGTGTGCAGCGACTGCGTCCCCCCAAGAACCGCTGCCAATGCCTGCATCGCGACACGAACTATGTTGTTATCGGGATTCTGGCTCGTGAGCATCGACCCCGCGGTTTGAGTGTGGAATCTCATGGTCCACGTTTTAGGATTTTTCGCCCCGAATCTCTCCCGCATTATTTTAGCCCAGATTCGCCTGGCAGCGCGGAATTTCGCGACTTCCTCGAACAGATCATTATGCGCATTGAAGAAGAAACTCAAACGCTGGCCGAAGACATCGATGTCCAATCCGGCATCCAGAGCGGTTTTGACATATTCGATTCCATTCGCGAAAGTGAACGCAAGTTCCTGAACCGCGGTCGAACCAGCCTCGCGGATATGGTAACCGGATATGGAAATCGAATTCCATTTCGGAAGTTCCTTCGACAGGAAACGGAACGTATCGGCAATTAAATACAGCGACGGCTCCGGCGGAAAGATATACGTCCCGCGCGCGATATATTCTTTCAGAATGTCATTCTGAACCGTGCCCCTCAAAGCATCGCGCGGAATGCCCGTTTCATCGGCGACAGCGATATACATCGCGAGAATCACACTCGCGGGTGAATTTATTGTCATGCTCGTTGAGACATCGCCAAGTGGAATTTGATTGAACAAGGTGCGCATGTCATCGAGAGTGTCAATCGCGACACCGGTCTTGCCGACCTCGCCCTTCGCGAGTTCGGAATCCGAATCAATCCCGACCTGCGTAGGCAAATCAAACGCGACCGAAAGCCCGGTCTGCCCCCGCTCCAGAAGGAAACGATACCGCTCGTTCGTATCCTCCGCGGAGCCGAATCCGGCGTACTGGCGCATTGTCCAGTAGCGTGTGCGATACATCGGCGGATGAATCCCGCGCGTAAACGGATAGAATCCGGGAAACTCATCCTGACGTTTCGCATCGCCGCCCGAATATAACGGCGCGACAGAGAATCCCGACGTCGATTTAAAATCCTTCAACTCCGCTTTCTTCGATATAAACTTGTCATACTGCTCGCCATATTCCTCGATTGAACCCTCAGGTTCAACGTTCTTCGTTTCATCAGTCATAGTTTTTTATCTTTCTCCCAAGTTTGAAAACGTCCGCCAATTATACTGCTTTAGCGCTGGTTTGTCTCTTGTGAAGTGGGATGGGGGGGAGGTGACCGGCAGATATCACTACTTTGCATAACACGCAATCCGGGGACGCTTCCCCGAGTTACAAATTGCCGAATAATGAGGTTGTCCGATATATTCTATTAACCCGTTTTTTCCAGATACTGCACTCTTTACTTTTATGAAATACTATTCCATCACTCTCCTCCAAGACTTATTAACCAATATAATATAGCAATAACAAAAATAATAAATACACCACAACCGAAATTGTATGCGAAGGTTTCGACTTTGCAATCCGGGCAATAGCAATTACCCTCAGGTATCAGCCAGTGACGTATCATCCATTTTTGCTTCAAGACGTCATCAATCACCATATATTTATTCTGCTTTGGCTTTGATTTTCTTCCGCATTTATCACATTCCGCAAACCATTGCCCTTCGTATTCTGGTGGTAATCTGTCTTGTTGGGTCGTCGTCCGTATCATCGCTTTTGCCCCATTCTAAAAACTGACTATGGAGGATGTCCAAGATAAAAAAACTAGTGTAACAGGCTTTATTCATAATATACCTTTGTTATGGCAAATTGAAAATGATTTCTCCATTTTTGTTTCTCAATGAGAGCCCCGGTTCATCCTTAAAAATACATAGCTTGGCACGGACTTCACCGTTATTGTCCCTCAACGTAAGACTCGGTTCACCCTCATAATCGGTGAGCATAACGCGAGGGTTTCCGTCCTTTCCAAATATAACTAGACCCGGCTCATCATCCACAACGGTGAGCATGGCGCGGATCACCTCGTCCTCATCCGTAATAACAAGTTTTTTTGCCCAGATTTCATCCTTAATATCTGCCTGTCCACTGCTAGCGCCAAGCATCTTCTCAAGGCGTTCAATACGTTCTTCAACCGTCATCTCTACACCTCTCAGTTCTGTTTTGATTTATTTATATTCTCAGGCTTGCCACACAAGCCGTACTAATTGGGTGCAAGGTACCAAATTAATTTAATAGGACCTCTTTCACTACAATCTAGCATGTAACCTCTTATACCATCTGTATGAATGTTAATTATAGCCATCAAAGGAAACTGTATGACATGCTACGTGGATAATTATATTTTATTTGTCTTGAAATAATCAATTAATAAGTATAATCTTTTGCAATAAATCGGGAACAAAATCATATTCGATATAATGGTATCTCGATAAATAAATTTCCCAGTTGGATGACCTGCATCGTTTCTTGTTCTTCTTATCATATTAAATATTTGGTCAAGTTTTATGTCAATTTCATCCCTCAATTCGTCAGGTAAACTAGGTATAATGGGTTTAAACTGTTTCGAAAATTCATCATATTTTACTTTTATAAAGCGCTTCTCACTAGTCTTATTTTCATATTTACTCCTTTTTTTCGGGTCCGAAATTGCTTGTCCAAAACCATCAATCAACAATAACATCGCCTTTTCAGCTGCACATCCCAGCATTACAGCAGCAGCTAGTAAATAATTATGCCGAAGGCAATTTTGAGATTCAGTGAGATAGAGCAAAATATTTTCATCAATATCAGGATTTTCACTTATCAACCTATCCCTGTAATCTTCAGCATCATATGGATCATATTCATCAATATCGCTAATTGATTTTCCAAAATCTGTTAATCTCATTCCATCAGACCAATCTAAACCCCATGGTGATGAATTCTCAAAACCACCACTAACAATAATTCTATCAAGATATAAATCATGAAGAACCTGTAGTATGGTTGATTTATCAAGTAATAGACCAGAGTGTGGGGCTAATAAATAATTCAAGTCTCCTTGACTAAATGAATTATTTGAATTTCTGCCTTTTAAATAATCAAGTATTAATTTTCTTGCTTTCGAATAATTATCATTCACTTGTAATCACCTCAAATTCAGTAACTTGGGGATGCTTTCTTGGACTGCTACGCACCTAAACTATCTCCACCAGATGCACTTCAAACGTTAAATCCTGGCCGGCGAGGGGGTGGTTGGCATCGACTGTCAGGCTTATTTCAGAGACTTCAACCAC
>JAGGVT010000198.1 GCA_021157815.1 bacterium
AAATAAGTACTATGGTTGTGCAGACACGCAAGGTTTGTCAGAACAGTTATCGGTATCAAGTTGCCTCCTGGCAATACCCTGACATATATCTTCTTCGCAAAAACAAGTCATACAGTAACATCCTCTTATCGCATTCCTAAGGTCATTCATATCCCATTCATCCCATTTTGAAACCAATTGGCTGCCGCAACCAAACTTTATCCATCGTCCTGTTGGCCAGTCACAATGCGCCCGGCATAAAACTGGTTCTGTAATATAGCCGCAAGGATAACTGCAACAGAGATTTCGTTTACAGTTCCATTTAATTATTTGCCAGCACCATAATGAAGAACCAGGGCAGGGTAATACTTCATAATCATCCGTCCAACTTAAACAAGTATACACATCTGTTGGGACGTTATTTTTGTCAGCAGTAACACAGCATTCAAATGCATTTACTGGTTCTAAGAGAATCTGAAGAAACAACATAATAAGGGAAGCAAATATAATTAAAAACAAAGATTTGTGGGGGGGGGGGTAGAAAATTTCATTTTTGTCTCCTAACCTTTTAAGGTCATGGAACTTAAGCCCCAATTGATAATTAACCCGCTTAATAGCTATATAGAATTATATCACATATTTAAAGCGTGTCAAGGCATTACTATTTCACAAAATCCGCGATTGGGCTTGTTATCATTCCGTGCTTGCCCCGTAATCCATTAAAAAAAAACGATTAAGGCATGGATTCTGAACCAGGTACCAATTGGTGAATTTAATGTTAAAAGGGAAAGTGTGACACTTTCCACACAACCTGCGGGTCGCAGGTGTTACTAAAATATTCAATCGCGGATTTTCGCTATTTTGCTTGCCATATAATCAAATCTGTGTTATAAATCTAAGTTGAAGTACTCTTTTTGAGAGTGGGTTATATACCCACTTTTTTTGTGCTTGAATATTTTCAGCTATGTTCGGTTAAATGCGGATATACAGAAAGTGGGTCATTGTGGAATGGTTTTTGTTGGTGATTTTGACATGGAAAGGATTGAGGCGGAAATTGAGGATTTCCTTTTTCGCCGTGGGTTGGAGCTTGTTGATTTACGTTTTGAACACAATCCCACCCGTCCATTCCTGGAAATATTCGCGGATAAAATGGGTGGGATTACGGTAAAGGATTTAAGCGAGATAAACGGGCGATTGACACTGTTTCTCGAAGCGGGGGATTTCTTCCCGGATGCGTTCAACCTGGTTGTTTCATCGCCGGGGCTGGACAGGGTTATAAAAAAAGAGGCTGATTTCAAGCGCTTTACAGGCAGAAGGATTCGCCTGAAGCCGATAAATACAAGCGGCAAAGAGGCAAAGAGCTGGGAAGCCACACTTATTGGGTTTGAAAATGGCGAAGTTATTATCGAAACGAACGATAAAAAAACTGAAAGATACGCTTTAAGCGAACTTAAAAAGGTCAGACTCGTGCCGGATATCGATTTCAGTATTGATTCTGCAAAAGGTACAAAAAAAAGA
This sequence comes from bacterium, assembly GCA_021157815.1. Classification (GTDB taxonomy): domain Bacteria; phylum JAJVIF01; class JAJVIF01; order JAGGVT01; family JAGGVT01; genus JAGGVT01. Next base: position 1,498 of record JAGGVT010000198.1, read on the forward strand.
AGAGACAAGTAGATATGATTAATGTTGCAAATGGCATAGTAACAAGAAAGACCGGAGGATTTGCCCTGTATGTTTAACGAACTGATGAAACTGGAAATACAGGAAACAATGAGGGACAAGGGCATCCCTATCGAAATAATCAAGGAAGCGGTAGAGGCTGCTCTTACAAGCGCGTACAAAAAGGACCATGGGCGCGAACTGAATATCACTTTCAGAGTTGATACGCAATCAGGCGAGATAAAAGCGTACGAGGCCTATGAGATTGTCGAGGAAATCGAAGAGCCCGGAAAGCAATTTACCCTTGAAAAAGCGCTTGAATACGATCCTGATGCGGAAATTGGCGGGGAGATTCTTCTGCCGAAAGGAGATGTCGAACTGAATTTCTCGCGAATCGCTACTCAGTCGGCGAAACAGGTCGTCATGCAGAGAATCAAGGATGCCGAACGGGAACTGGTGTTCCAGGAATTTGTTGATAAGAAAGGACAGCTGGTCAGCGGTAAGATTCGACGAATGGAAAGCGGCACTGTGTATATCGAATTTGAAAATGTCGAGGGTGTGATTCCGCAGATTGAGCAGGTTTTCAAGGATATATACAAACCCAAATCAACAATAAGGGCGATTATTCTTGAGGTCGAGCGAACAAATCGCGGCCCCAGGATTACTCTCTCAAGAGCTCATGCCGACTTCGTACGCCAGCTTTTCATGCTTGAGGTTCCCGAAATTGGCGAGGGACTTGTTGAGATAATCAACATAGCCCGCGAACCGGGAAGCCGTACAAAGATAGCGGTATATTCAAACACGCCGGACATCGACCCCGTTGGCGCCTGTGTTGGCTCCAAGGGCGCGAGAGTTCAGGCGGTTGTGAATGAACTTAAAGGCGAGAATATCGATATCATTCACTGGACTGATGACCCGTTCGATTATATCGCTAACGCGTTGTCACCGGCTCAGGTTTATAGTGTCGAGGTTTTCGAGGAGGAACAGTCCGCTGAGGTAATAGTGCCAGATGACCAAGTTTCACTTGCCATCGGAAAAGCCGGACAGAATGTTCGCCTTGCCGCGAAACTTACAGGATGGCATATTGATATCAAGAAGCAGAGCGACAAGGTTGCTGAAGAGGAGAAAGAGCATGTTGTCGCGATGGAAGAGGAGCTCAAAGTCGTGCTTGTGACCGAGGTAACCGATCTTCCAATTCGGAGAAGCGCCCAGAATGCGCTTGTCGAGAGCGGTTATACTGTTCTGAACGATGTTATTGAACTTACCAAGGATCAAATCCTTTCGGTAAAAGGATTTGGTGCCAACTCACTTGAGGATCTGAACAGGTTCTTGAGGGAATATGGAATTGAGATAGAGTGATAGCACAGTGAGTCACATACCAGTTAGAAGCTGTGCTGCTTGTCGGATGAAACTTCCCAAGAGGGAGTTGGTTCGCATTGTGCGAACTCCCCAGGGGACGGTTGAATATGATCCGACATCAAAAGCGGATGGTCGCGGGTTGTACTGGTGCGGACGAGAGTCCTGCCTTGATAGAATCCGCAAGAAGGGGATGGTTGCGCGGTTTCTCAGAGTTAAACCATCTGAGAATTTGTATGCGCAACTTGAGGGGGTGATATCAGGGAAATAATACGGGTCTCCCGGACCCATACTTTTACAGGTGTTTGATAAATTATATGCGCGTACATAGTCTTGCAAAAGAACTCGAAATTCAGACGAATCAACTCATCACGTTTTTACAGTCCAAGGGTTTCGACATCAAAGGTCCTCTAAATACGCTTGGGGATGCTGAGATTGATGCTGCCAGGAATAATCTGGCGGAGCTGAAAAGCGCAGAGAAGGATAAAAAGACAAAAAAGAGTCCAACAAGCGGAGTAAAGAAAAGAGTATTTGTCCGTTCGAAACAAACAACAGATCCAAGAACTCGCCCCCGACGCCAACCGGGCTCAACCCAGCAGATAAGACCTCCACAGATACCACAAAGAAAACAGGGAACATCCAAAGCCGCTGAGAAAGCGATGGCGCATCAGAAAGCTCTGGCGGAAGAGGAAAAAGCTAAAAGAACCGCTCTTGATAAAAAAGCCCTTAAGGCACAAATGGCTGAAATCCAACCGGATGCTTCTCCTGCTGATAAAAAGAAAATAAGGCAAAAACCAAAGAGGGGAAAGGTCGCTGCGACTGATAAAAAGATTGATGACAGGCGGGATAAGAAAGGAAAGAAAGAACAAGTAAGAACCGATCCAGGCAGGGGAAAGGGAACAGAAAGGCCCAAGAAGAAAAAGTTCAAATTTTCGAAGGAAGATGCTATCCGTGTCGCCAGGGATAAACGACGGACCGCGTCTCGAAACAAGCCAGCCTCCCAGACTCCTGTAACAGGTTCTGATGCTCTGGGAGTCAGGAAAACACAACCCATGCCGGCGGATCTCAGGAAGAAGAGAAAAAAAGGCAAACCGGATTTCAGGGGAAGAGGCCAGGCAACGCGGGCATCAAGAAAGAAAGAACCCAAAAAAGATGTTGTTCTCAAAGGGAAAGCTCTTGATGTTGGCATCAACAAACTGAAGGGCGGTTTCAAAACCAGTGTCGATGCCGATAAGAAAGCGGCTGGTAAAACAAAGCGCCGCAAGAAAATCGTTCAGGACAAGAAGCGATTCAAGCCCGGAGCAAAATCAGGGCGAAGAACGGACAGAACGGAGTACGGCGGTCGCGGTGTTCTGGTTAGAAAACATAAAAGAAGAAAACACAGAGATATCATTCCCGCACTGGCGGATGCTGCCGGTACCGTTGATACGCACAGGAAAATACGAATCACCAATCACATGACAATTAAGGATCTCAGTGCGGCAACTGGTGTTAAAAGCCCAACTATTGTGAAATTCCTTCTTGATGAGATAAACGTTATGGCGACAATAAACCAGGTCGTCGATATTGACATGGCGTCGCTTATTCTTGAAAGCCTCGGATACGAATATGAAATTGCGATTAAAAAGGTTGAGGATATTCTCAAGCATGATGATGATTCCGAAGAAGACCTCAAAACACGCCCACCGGTTGTAACCGTGCTTGGCCATGTCGATCATGGTAAAACAAAACTGCTTGATACGATACGAAAAACAAACGTGGCTGAGGGTGAGGCAGGCGGAATTACGCAGGCTATCGGAGCCTACCAGGTGTATATGAGAGATCGGGCAATTACATTTATAGACACGCCCGGCCATGAGGCTTTCACTGCAATGCGCGCTCGCGGCGCGAAGGTTACAGATGTCGCGATTCTCGTGGTTGCATGTGATGATGGTGTGCAGCCGCAAACAAAGGAAGCTATCGATCACGCGAAATCCGCGGGCATTGAAATTGTCGTCGCACTCAACAAAATTGATCTTGACACAGCAGACCCGGAAAGAGTCAAGGCGCAACTTTCAGAACTTGAACTTATCCCGGAGGAGTGGGGCGGGAATACCGTCATGGTTCCAATCAGCGCCAAATTCGGTGATGGAATTGAAGAACTTCTTGACCTGGTTCTCCTGCAGGCTGATATTCTGGATTTGAAAGCCAATCCGGATGCGCTTGCCGAGGGAACGATAATTGAGGCGAAAATTGATAAAGGCAAGGGTGCGCTGGCGACTGTCCTTATCCAGCGTGGAACACTAAAAGTCGGAGATTATATTGTCGTTGGTTGTTCCCATGGGCGAATCAGGGCAATGCTTAATGAGTACGGTAAAAAAGTTAAAGAAGTCGGGCCATCGACCCCAGTGGAGTTATTCGGTTTGAGTGATGTCCCCCAAGCTGGTGATATCCTTAACAAGGTTGAAAACGAGAAAATAGCGAAAGAAATCTACGATAAACGATGTCTTGACCGCAGGCAGGAGGCAATCCGGGCGGTCAACAAGATAAGCCTGGATGACCTGTATGCCAAAATCAAGGAGGGTGAGGCCAAGGAACTCAATCTTATCATCAAGACAGATACACAGGGGTCGATTGAGGCTATTATTCACGCGCTTGGGAAAATTAAAAATCCTGAAGTTAATATTAAATTCATCCACTCCTCTGTCGGTAATGTCAAGGAATCGGATATCATGCTCGCACTTGCGTCACAGAGCATTATTCTCGCTTTCAACGTTGTTGTGTCAGCGGAAATGAAAAAACTCGCATTGATGGAGGGAGTTGATGTCCGCAGTTATAACATCATCTACAAGGCTGTGGAGGATATCGAACTCGCAATGAAGGGCATGCTCGAACCTGTATTCGAGGAGAAAATTATCGGCACTGCGGAAGTTCAAGCGATTTTCAAAAAACGCAGGAATACGATTGTCGCCGGCCTTATTGTTACTTCGGGCAAACTTATTCGCGGTAAGGATATTCGAATCACTCGCGGCGATGAAAAAATCTGGGAGGGCAAACTTTCCAGCTTGAAGCGATTCCAGGATGATGCCCGTGAGGTTGACAACGGCCTTGAATGTGGAATCTCACTCGACAATATCCCCAGCCTTGAAGAGGGTGATGTAATCGAGCAGTATGAATCAGTCGAGGTCCCAAGAAACTAAATAAAAAATAGGGACAGTTACCTATTTTACAAACCGCATGGTTAAGGCAAATAGAGTTGCCAGTGTTTATCGGCCACATAAAACAGGTAATTGTCCCGAATGTCACTCGGTTAAGCAGTATAGCCAATTTCAATTAGTTTACGTTCTAATTTTCTAGGTATGTTCAATAA
>JAGGVT010000218.1 GCA_021157815.1 bacterium
CTATTAACCTTATACAGGTGCCGGTCAGAGACCAGCGCTCCCAGGTTCCGCATTTTACCAATATTATAAAATCACCAGGTTTTTAGCATTTTTCAACAATACCATGCAATTCCAACTGACATTAGTTTACTTGTAACCCCCTTAAACACATGAATTTTGGACTTTTTCAGGAACGAGTAGGTTAGTAGGTTAGTAGGTTAGTAGGTTGGAAAAGATGGATTATTGATGCTTCATGACTGCGAGAGCGGGACGCTCCCGCTACGATATGATTAATCTATGATATGCAATGCCGCACCACGCTAAAGCATGATTTTATTTAAAGTAATTCAACCTTTCCAACCTATTAACCTGCTAACTTGCTAACCTGCTAACCTGCTAACTTGCTAACCTGCTAACTTGCTAACCTGCTAACCTGCTAACTTGCTAACTTGCTAACCTGCTAACCTGCTAACTTGCTAACCTGCTAACTTGCTAACCTGCTAACTTGCTAACCTGCTAACTTGCTAACCTGCTAACTGTCTTTATCAGTCATACAACCCGGAATCGCCGCTCAATTCAGGAATAATCGGCTGGGTGGGCATTGTGCCGCTAAAGAGTTTCAGTTTGACCGGCTTGCCCCTGCTGTCTGTAGCAAGGACAATCACCTTAACATTGGGTAGTATTTTCTCAATCATCTGGAGATACAGGCGGTCTGATGTTACTTGCGGCGATGATTTATATTCAGTGAGGAGTTTTAAAAAGCTTTTCGCTTCACCCTCGGCTATTGATTTACGCTGGAACTTATACGCTCTTGCCGCTTCCTTCATTTCGTTGGCTTTGGAATTAGCAAGCGGAATTATCTTGTTCTTCTCTGTTTCAGCCTGATGAATCGTCGTTGATTTTTCAGACTGCGCGCTTATGACATCCTGAAATGATTTCTTTACACTCTCAGGCGGTGATACCATTTTAGTGTCGATGCTTACGATTGTAACTCCAAGATTCGCGCTATCAACCTCGGATTGCAGATTTGCGCGAACCTCCTCCGCGACCTCGTGCTTTGTTGTTGTCAGGATGGGATCAACGCTGCGCGCGCCGATTGATTTAATAATCGTGGTTTGGGCAATTTCCTTCAAAAGCTGTTCAGGATTTGTCTGAAGGAATTTATATTTCGCCGGTCCTGAAATTCGATACTGGATAATATAACGATTGTGAATGATGTTCATATCGCCTGTGATGCAGTATGGCAGGAGGATTCCATACGGGTCCATTCCCTCCTCAAGGAAGAAACCGACATCCATGCCCTTTACTTCCCTGGTGTTGATTTTATCAATCCTGTCAACGGGCCAGGGCAGGCGGTAGTGAATTCCGGGTTGGACCAGTCCGGGCATATTTGCTCCGAACCGCCTTACAAGTCCGACCTGATTCGCTTCGATTATATATATCCCGGAAAGAATCCACAGGACTATTAACGCCAGGACAACCGTCAGTACGATTCTGTCAGCGTGGAACATGATTTCCTGTGATTCTTTTTTTAATTCCTTAAACATCAATCACCTGTCGAGATATTGAAACAGTTCGGAATCCTCGGTCAGCACAAGCGTTGTCTGCTGGTCAAGGATGGTTTCGTACGCTTTAAGCGTACGCCAGAATTTATAGAAATCGGGATCTTTCGAGAAAGCATCGGCGTAAATTCTCGCGGCTTCGGCATCCCCCTCTCCCATGAAAATCTGTGCCTCCTTGCTTGCCGTGCTTTCGATGTCCTTTTTCTGGCGGTCGGCATCAGCGCGAATTTTCGCCGCTTCCTGCTGCCCCTCAGCCCTGTATTTGTCCGCCATCGCTTTTCGTTCAGCTCTCATGCGGTTATAGACCGACTGCGCATTCGCTTCAGGCAGTGACAATCTGCTTATCCCAACGTTCCCAATTGAAATGCCGTAATCTTTTTCAGATATGTTCTTAATGTCGTTCTCGATTCTGTTCTCGAGTTCGCTGATTTTTATTTCATCCGTGTTGGATATTAAATCGGAGAAATTGAAATCGCCAACCGCCGCTCCGCCTTTCGCGATGAGCAAATCATCCAGTTTCTGCTGCGCTGTTACAGCGTCGCCAACCGCCTGGTAGAAGGTCAATGGGTCGCTTATGTTGTATGTAACATAGCATTTAATCAGGATATTCTTTTTATCCTTGGTTAGAAATTCCACTCGACGGCTGACAAAAAGCTGCTGGCGAGCGTCGAATTTGATAATGCGATGAATCGGCGGCGGCATTTTGAATTTTAATCCGGGAGTGGTCCTCGGGGTGAGAGGCTTTCCGAATTGTGTGATAATCGCGTATTCGCCCTCGTTCACAATAAAAAAGAACGATGAACAAACGATTACCAGAACCGCCACTGATAGAATTATTGTTTTTAAAGTCCTGTTCATGACATTCACCTAAGATTAACAACAATGGGCTTCAGCCCATTGTTGATATTTATCATTGCCTGTTTCCACTGCTGGAATCATTATTAAACATCCACATCTCGACATCGCCATCAACAGCATCCGACGGCAGAATGTATTTCTTAATGCCCGGAAGATATTTCTCAAATGTCTCAACAAGCATGCGGATTTTATAAACGCTCTTTGATTTTTTATATTCATCGTAATTGGAATTAAACCTGTCAGTTTCACCCTCAGCATCTCTAACTGAGGCATCCCTGCCGGCTTTGGCCGCTGATACGGTCCGTGTAGCCGCTCCCCTTGCTATTGGAAGCAGGCTGTTTTTATATCCCACAGCCTCATTGACATACGTTTCATAGTCAATTTCAGCGCTGACAACATCCTCGAAATCACCCGCTACATTCATTGGCGGATGAATGTCTCTCAGGTTCAAATCAACAATTTCAATCCCGATATCCATTGATGCCACGTTCGTTTTAATCGTGCTGATAAGTTCGGATTCCCAATTGTCTCTGTCAATAGTAATTGAATGAAACAAGTCCCTTTCAGCGATGCTCTCCAGAAGCACTGAATAGCTTATCTCCTCGAACATCCGCTCAGGCCTGTTTGCGGAATAAAGGAATTTGTGTAAATCGGATATCCGGTAGTGAACCGCCATTCCGATATCGGCCAGGATATTTTCGCCTGTGAGTACGTTATGTTCACGAATGTAATGAATGTTGGTCCAAAGGAGCATTTCCGAATCGGCGGCAACCTCAGATCCGATAACAATGCGCTTCACACGGTCACAATCGTAACGCCTCAAGCGGTCAATCGGATATGGGAATTTATAATGCAAACCGGGACCAAGAGTATTGCCGGTTTGTATGGGCTTGCCAAATCGTTCGACAATAGCCTGCTGATGCACGTTTACCGTGAAAGTTCCGCTGAGTATCCATCCGGCAAAGAGAATTATCAACACCGAATATGCCAGTTTCTGATTTACTTTTGCCCTGCTATTTTTATCGTTTGGGTCAACCCCTAATCGTTTAATCAGGAATGTGTAATATGCGTTTTCCCATCGTGGAAAAACATTCTTAAACAGATTCTCTCCCCATGTCGGCACAAGATTGCTTTTACCCAGGTCTTTCTGCGCATAATCCTGAACAATCGTGGCGAATACGTTTATCGCCTGAAACAATATAAAGATTGAGAGAACGCCGGCGCCGATTCGGTCGAGTTTCAATCCGAGTCCCTCACCCAATAAGGCAATCGCGACTATAACTGAACCAGCCATGTCAACGCGTGAGTGGTAGGCATCCGCGACAAGAGCGGTCGAGCCGGTTTTTTCCCCGATTAGCTGCTCAAATTTTGTCAGGAACCATGATCCAAGTGCGAACAGGAGAACGACCAACGCAACAGGAACAGGATATCTGACATCCCAGGCTTCAAGTTTAAAAACGCTGGTGAATATGGAAACTGCCACGATGAGAAGGAAAATCCCGATATACAGCGCGACCATTCGCTGCGGATGATACCAGAGTCCCTTGATGAATCCGTGTTTTTTGTCATCGGTGTGTTCGTGCCCGTAACGAACTGAAACGAAAACCATAATCGACGACCAGATATCCGAGAACGAATGGTATGCCTCCGCTTTAATCGCGAAACTGCCGGTCAGAAAGGCAAGAGCAAATTTCACAATTGTCAGGACAGTATTGAGCGTGATAGCGAATATCGCTACCTTTTTCTGCTGTGTGATATTTTTCGTCTCTTTATCCATGCATTTTGTTCAGCCACATAACTGTGGATTATCCATCAACAATTTAACATCAAACAACAATTTAAC
>JAGGVT010000034.1 GCA_021157815.1 bacterium
CAGGTAAAAAATAATGAATGAAAAAATCAAAACAAAACTCGATCCTGATTGGCAGGAAAAATTCAGCGATATGATCGCGACAGCCGATGAGGCTGTTGCCAATATCACACCCGGTGAGCGTGTGTTTATCGGAACAGGCTGCGCCACGCCAATCCAGCTAATCTCATCATTGGCAAAAAGAGCGAATGAACTGGCGGATATCGAATTGATTCATCTTCTGACACAGGGTGATGCGCCATACGCCGAGCGGGAACTCGCGCAGCATTTTAAGGTCAACAGTTTTTTCATCGCCGCAAATGTCAGAGATATCATCCAGCAGGGGCTGGGGGATTACACTCCTATATTTCTTTCAGATATCCCAAAACTGTTCAATTCCGGACAGCTTCCGCTCGATGTCGCTTTAATCGAGGTTTCCCCTCCGGACATGAGAGGCTATTGCAGCCTTGGAGTTTCAGTGGATATTGTCAAAAGCGCCGCTGAAAATGCCAGTGTGGTTATAGCACAGGTCAATTCGAAAATGCCACGCACACAAGGAGACAGTTTTATGCACATATACGATTTCGATATTCTTGTGCCGGTTGATATAGATATTCTCGAATTCGAAATGCCTGAATCATCAGAGGAGATAAGCAAGATAGGGGAGTATATCGCAGCTCTGATTGATGACGGCTCCACAATTGAGGCGGGTATTGGGCGAATTCCTCAGGCTGTTCTTTCCCACCTGCATAAAAAAAAAGATCTCGGAATACATACTGAAATGCTTTCTGATTCCATCGTTGACCTGATTGAATCCGGTGTTATCAATGGCAAGCAGAAATCCATTGATAGAGACAAGGTCGTAGCCAGCTTCTGCATGGGAACTAAAAAACTCTATGATTACATCGATGACAATCCGGTGTTCTCGTTTAATCCGACTGAATATGTAAACGATCCGTTTCTAATCAGCCAGCAGCACAAGATGGTCGCGATTAACGTCGCCTTGGAAGTTGATCTGACAGGCCAGGTTTGTTCCGATTCACTTGGAACACATTTCTATTCAGGCATAGGCGGCCAGGTTGATTTCAACAGGGGCGCGTCCCGTTCTCAAAAAGGAAAAGCGATAATAGCGCTGCCATCAACAGCAAAAGCCGGAAAAATCAGCAGGATTGTGCCGTATTTAAGCCAGGGAGCGGGTGTTGTAACAACTCGCGGCGATGTTCATTATGTCGTTACTGAATACGGCGTTGCATATCTTCATGGCAAAAGCGTCCAGGAACGCACGCTTGCGTTGATTAGTATCGCACATCCTGATTTCCGCGCTGAACTGCTGAGAGCGGCAATCGAAGCCAAATATGTACGGTCTGAACTTGCGGATATTGAGGGTAAAATTCTTGTCGGGCCGCAGGAACTCAGAACAGCTTACCTTCTCAGCGACGGTACACAGATTAATTTCCGGCCTGTTCATCCAACGGATGAAGCTGAAATGAAAGACCTGTTCTATGACATGTCAGAGGATTCCATCTACTATCGATTTATGGGCAGATTGAAAAGAGCTCCTCTAAAACAGATTCACGATTTTGTTTATATCGACCACCGAAACGAGGTCTCGATTGTCGGTACTCTTCCTGCGGTGCACGGAGAGGATATAATCGCTGTCGGCGGATATTATCTTGACCCTCTGACCAACCGTGCCGAGGTCGCGTTCATTGTCCATGACAAATGGCACAACAAGGGAATCGGTTCGTTTCTGCTGAGGTACCTTATCCAGATTGCGAGAAGAAACGGAATCGCCGGTTTCACCGCTGAGGTGCTTCAAGAGAACAAAGCAATGCAGGCCGTTTTCCATAAAAGCGGTTGCATGATAAAAACAACGATGGATGGTGGAATCTACAGTTTCGAGCTCGATTTTGTTTAATCGGTGTTTGATTGTGTATTAGTTGACTTTGAGAGGGTGTCGGAAAAGGCGTTAAATCCGTCATTCCCGAGAAATCGGGAATCCATTCAGGTTGAATAACATATCAGGTCGAATAAAACGTCAGGTTGAATAAAACATCATTCCCGCGAAAGCGCTTGTTGAAAAAACTTATTTCCACCGTAACCCGGTCATGCCGTCCCGAACAAAATCAGCAATTACCTGTTTGGTGAGTCAGGCATGCCGGGGTTCCGCGTAAATAGCCACCTCCCCGGCATGCCTGATTTGCCTTATAGAAAATTGTTAACTGTGCACGGGACGGCATAACCGGGTTACGATTCATCATCTTTTTTCTGCCTTTTTCAACAAGCCCCCACCCCAGCCCTCCCCGCGAGCGGGGAGGGAGAATGTTGTCTTTTTCTTTCGCAAGTGTATAGACCGGGTATATCGTTTGCAAATGCAAAAATATTTCACCCCGCTCGCGGGGGGATTAAGGGGGGGATGAGATATAAAAACAACCTTTTCCGACAAGCCCTTTCGCGGGGATGACGGAATCTAGTTTTGCGGGAATATGAAAAGCAGAGGGTTTAAACCCTCTGCCATTCAAAAAAAGCAGAGGATTAAAACACTCTGCTGTTGTATTTTCTATTTCTCCTAAATAACCAATTATGGATCAAAGATACCACATACATCGTATGCCAGATTGAATTCAAAGAGCCCTGAACGGAAGGAGATATTGAAATCTGTCGTCGTACAACCCCAGCCGAAATAGCAATCCATCGGTATTGTATATTTTCCTCTGAGTTGACAAGAACCATACGGTTCGATTTCAAGAGGGTCCCAGATTTGAGTGGAATCACCCGGCAATGGAACCATTGATGGCCAGAATCTGGTGCATGCAGTAAGTTGCGCGTTCAGGATTGGATATAAGTTCAGCGGAACACTGCCGTTGTAGTCGATATCCAAATCATATACGATTGTGTCGCCACGACGGTAAATGGGGTAAAGGTTTTGATATAATCCTCGATGGTTTTTATATTCAAGTTCAATACCAAGCACTGGAATTGGTTCAACCGCGGCACCGCGATCCGCAACAAATGTCAGGTTGCCTTGTTTATCCCTAATTACATTGCCTGTCTGGTAACTGCCATCGTTGCCAGTCCATGTGTAACTGCCGACTATTCCGTCAAGTGATGGAGGAGTGCCGAGGTAAGCTTCAATATCATTACTTCCTTGAGGCACTGTGGGATTACTGCTGCATCCCAGACTAATAAAAAGTCCTGTGACAAACAACACTAAAAGAAAATGCCTAATCATAATTCTGACCTCCAAATAAAAGTTAACTTTTTTAACAGCTAATTGATTATCCGGATCAATTCAGCAGATTCATTATTGAACACTGAAGGCTCTTTTGTCAAGGCAAAAAAGAGACCTGCGCATTGGCAGGTCTTGCTCATTTCAAATGTCAATATATTGACTTAGGGATCCCAGAGTCCGCAAATACCGTGGGCCAGCTGGAACTGGAACATTCCAAACATGAATTGCAAGTCGATTTTGCAGACTGTGCAATCATTACCTGGAACCGTGCCGGATACGATTTTGAATGTATCAAGAACTTCGACATATCCGTGTGGTGCAATCAGGAAAGGATCCCAGACTTCGGTTGAGTTTCCGGGGAGAAGTTGCATCCCGGGATAATATCTCTGCTCAGCTGTGAGCTTTCCGTAAAGAATGGGGTACAGGTTCAATGGCAATCCACGTTTGTAATCAACCATGATTTTGTACGTGAATGTGTCACCTAAGTAATAATAGGGAAGTCCCATTCCTGTGTAGCCGCGTGGATTCATGTATTCAACGTCAACGTCGAACCACCAGTTTGAATAAACCGATGCGCCTCGATCTGACACAAGCTGAACCTCACCATCAGGTCCCGCGACAAGCATACCTGTTTCGTATGAGCCATCTGTTCCTGTGAATGTGTAACTGCCGATAATTCCTGAAATCTCAGGATTGACATTCGCGAAGAATGCTTCAAGATCATTATCTGCGACAGGTGTAGTTGGGTTGCCACCACAGCCAAACGCGACAAGCAAGCTGACTAGAAGAATCGCTGCGAGGTTAATTCTCAAAAGCATGACAAGCTCCTCTCTATAGGGATAGGTAATAGCAATATTTAATAAGCGTAAGCCATAAAAGAGCCATACATATATTATTAAACTGCCTTTTTCAATTTTGTCAAGTAATTTATTGCATGATTTATTTTCATTCCACTTCTATAGGTGCGAAAACTCAAAAAAAAATATCCAATCAGGGATTGGATATTAAAATAGACCTGCCATAAGGGCCAGGTCTGTTTTTGTTAAAATTGCTTTAAATCTTTAAGGATCCCAAAGACCACAGATACCGTGAGCCAGTCTGAACTGGAACATTCCAAACATGAATTGCAAGTCGATTTTGCAGACTGTGCAATCATTACCTGGAACCGTGCCGGATACGATCTTGAATGTATCAAGAACTTCGACATATCCGTGTGGTGCAATCAGGAAAGGATCCCAGACTTCGGTTGAGTTTCCAGGGAGAAGTTGCATCCCGGGATAATACCTCTGCTCAGCTGTGAGCTTTCCGTAAAGAATGGGGTACAGGTTCAATGGCAATCCACGTTTGTAATCAACCTTGACTCTGTACGTGAATGTGTCACCTAGGTAATAATAGGGGAGTCCCATTCCTGTGTAGCCGCGAGGATCCAGGTATTCAACGTCAACGTCGAACCACCAGTTTGAATAAACTGATGCTCCTCGGTCAGATACTAGAGTGACTGTGCCCTTCTCATCCGCAACCAACGTACCGGTTTCAATTGAACCATCATTACCAGTGAATGTATAATCACCAATAATACCGGTCATTGATGGATTAACACCTGCAAAGAACGCTTCCAAATCAGCGTTCGAATCAGGTGTGGCAGGACTGCTACAACCAACTGCCATCAACATTACACCGATGGTTAAAGCTGTTAGAAAGTGTTTAATCAATCAATTCACCTCCTCTCGCCATAGATATGGTGAGATTATTAGTTAATTTTAATGCATAAATTATAAAGATTATTTAAAGACACTTATATAATTGCACAATTTTTGAACAATGTCAACATTAGAAATGATTTATTATCTGTTTTATTCAATACACTTTGGTTAAGCCAATTTTGGAATTGACCAGTTTTTCAAGATGTTCATGTAATCACTCAATGTTATTTCTATATCGACCAGTTTCATTACACCGTTTAACCTGGGAAACATCAAAAAGAGTATTTTGGTATAAGGTGTGTAAAATTGGAGCGGATAGTGCTAACATTATAATTGTATTTAGATTTGAGCATGTGGTTCACAAGAATAAAACCTGTGAAACTTCGTTGTTTCCAAATAGATATTGAGCGAGGATTTACTATGATTTCAGAAATCTCTAACCGATTAACCTGTTACATTCTGCCACTTGGTTTAATTTTCATCTTGCTGATAGCTGGATGCTCCTCTTCAAAAGGCGGCAATCCAATTTCACCGTCGAGTGATTTTAACCAGTTGGAATCCATATCTGAAATACCACCTGCGATTAGAACGGGCGCGAACAGCTATATGGGGATGCTTGGACTATATGACTTGTCTATAAATCCAGCCGGCAACCATGCTGAAATTGTCCCGATTCGATTATCCGACACGCTTGGTGAACAATATGTGGTTGACATTGTTAGTTTCCTGAATATTTCACCTTGTGCGGATTGCGTTCGTATTATGGGCATTGAACTGGAGCCTGATGGAACAATCACGGTGAATATCGGAATTCGCCACCCGTTCCCTTTGCCTGTCGATATGGAGAATCCGCAAAACAACGAACGCCTTGACCTTCACGTTTTCGACGTTCAGGGAATACTCGTTCTCGATGGCGATTTTGAATTCCCGTTGACTGTCAGTGATGTCAACGCTGATTGCATTTTTGAGGAATCGATTGTTTCATCAAGAGATATTCTTCGAAACGCGGATGGGTACACGTCCATTTTTGATTCCTTCTACGATACCATTTTCCCGACGACATCAAACATACATCCTTTTAAACTGTTTGCGCGTGATGGTTCCGAGGGGAATTACAATCCGGATTATGACCCGCTCAATGGATTTCCTTTCCTTGATAATCCAACCGGACATAATGTTTTCAGGCAGGCATGTCCCGAATATATAGTTGGATACAATCTGGCTCTAACACCGGGGCAAAATTACAATTTCCTGTTCGCGCTTTCCGCAAGTTATGGCCAATCCGCTAAGGGTAAAGGCACCGAACTGGGCAAACGCAACAACCCGAGATATTTCCTTCCGGAGTTCAATCGCAAGGAGCCGTGGATGGTTACTTGTGAAATTACTAGCAGTAACCTTGCCGGTTATACGCCATCCAGTTATGCAGACATGGTTATTGAAATTCGGGATTGGCAGAACAATGCAACAGTTGACCCTGATTTCGATTTCATGACATCGTCACTAAGATCGATTAGCCGTGAAAGCGGTATTCGAAATGTTACACTCGAGGTTCCGGGAATGTCCCTGATGCTGAATGAGTACACTCTTCCCGTACCGACTGGAAATGGTTCCGATACAAGCCCATTAAAATATCAACTCAGGATATATAACGAGGGCCTGGTTCCTGAGGGAATTTACTATGGTCTTGTTACCGCTCGCGATGATCTTGAGGGAACAGTCCTTTCTATCGGTATTGAACGGGATGGAGTGACCATATTTCCGGTAAATGATTTTTCAACATACCAGGTTTTCACTCTGGATGTCGCACAGGCTGATTACCCGCCGGTTCCGGTTATAACAACGATTCCCGACCCGCCACAAATTCTTGAAACAAATCAGCCGATTACATTCGATGGCAGCCTGTCCACTGATGACAGTGCGATTGTGTCGTACGAGTGGGATTTCGACTACACTGGTTCCAATTACGATTTCCATGTGGGCAGAACCGGTGCGGATGTGGATTATAGTTATCCTGTTCCCGGATTCTACACCGCTGCGCTGAGAGTTACAGATGACCATGTTCCAGCCCAGCAGGCAATTGGATTGATTAACGTAAGTGTTTTCTGCAATACTTTCACGGTGGGTTCATGCCCAATAAGCGAACGCCCGGACTGGCTGGTAACATCACATAATGAGGACTGGGAAACTGAGGACGGCAAGGTTGATTTTGGTTTCCTTTCAAACGGTGATGTAGTTATCGAGGATAACGAAATACTTGGAAGAGCGAATGTCAGCCCGTCCGGAGGCGCGGGTTTCATGCCTTTCATAAGCAATTACCCCGGAGTTAATGTCGGTTCAATTGATGTTGACCGCGAGGATAGGGTTATCTGGGTGCAATATAATGGTCCTGATGCAGTAATCATTGGTGGCCTGTTAGCTCGTAACACGGAATACGGTAATGTTGTTCATGTTTTCGATACCATTTCAAATTCCGAGATTGCCGCTATTTCTCTTGATTCCTATTGTAACTACATTCAGGCAATTGATACTGACGAGGGAAATAACGTCTGGGTCATAATGGAAGGAAACAAGACAATCAAACTGCGAGCCAGCGATTTCACAGCAGTTCAATCCAATATCTATGAACTAAATGATATTGCCGGTGAGGATATGGGATTGGTTTTTGATCTGGCAATAGATTTCCATAACGACTGCTATTACGTTCTTACTGATTCGCATGATAAGGGCGCACTATACAGGTTTGAATGTGATTTGACATTCCAGCCAATGGTCAATGGGAATCCAAATCCGCTTGACGAGGTTTTCGACATGGTTGGCAGTTTCCAGATTATTGAAACCTTTGGTGATGATGCTCTCGCTGATATTGAAATCGACAACTTTTCCGGTTCAGGATACGGAAGCGTTCTTGATGGTGCACAGGATTGCCAAATTGTGATGTTTGCGAATGGGTTGCTGCCGACCACACAGATGTTCGCATCGCGAACTGTCGTAAACGCTGATTTGGAAATACTTGCGCAGGGAATCGATTCAACCGGATTCGGCACTCATGCGATTGCCATTAACCCGGACGGCACTAATCATATTTACTCGATTGTGTATGGCAATACTCCTTATCTGCCCCCAGGTTGTTCCGACAAGGAGATGGATGTTTATCTGGCACCGACCGGCTGGTTGTAGGATATATAAATATTTAAAATCAAGGCTCTCCAATAAATCGTGTGGGTTGAGTATAGATTGAGCAAAAAAAAGGGGATTGTCCCAACTACGTTTATTAATGCGATAAACACTGGGGTTATTTATAAGGCTCATTGAAATCATCAAGTTTGAAGCCTCATGTGGACGTACCCCATTATTGGGGAATGCTCCTTTTTGCGGATAGAACGATTCGGTATTCACCCTAAATCCGCGATGGGATATTTTCGTATCACCTACGGCTCGCAGGTTATGTGGGAAGCTCTCG
>JAGGVT010000169.1 GCA_021157815.1 bacterium
AAAAGAAAAGAATTGAGTTTATCAACCAAGTCCGAGATAATTCCTTTATCTCATTTCAGGTTAGCCTGCACAGGTGCCGGTCAGAGACCAGCGCTCCCAGGGGAAAACATTTTTCTCATACTCAAAGAAGGTTTTTCAGTAGCGACTATTTATTACAATTGCAAATTAAAATTCCACTTGATGCGCTGTAGGTTACTGTGACGATTCCGTTATAATGAATGAAGAAGTATATAGCCCGGGAATCCATTTCCCGGGAAAATTGGTGGCATGAGCGCTTCAACTTGGATTGTTAATTTACCATCGCATATCCATTTTGTCATATTGCATTTAAGTCAGGTTGTTTTCCCGGGAAATGGATTCCCGGGCTACATTTAAACCTGTCCCTTTTTCAACAACCCTATTTAATCAACATCGGAAGATTGTTCATGTCAACTTCAATTATCTCGCCATGCCCTGGGATGATAATATCCGCCTCATCAAAAACACGTCGTGCGCTTTTGATATATTCACTGTCCATGTAATCAGGTTTGAATTCACCCGAGAGGATATCCATTCGAACAGCATCGCCGGAGCAGACGTATCGCGTATCGTTAATTGTGATTTTCACGCTTATGTGATTCTTTACATGCCCGGGTGTCGCGAATATTTCGATTCCCTCAGGCGCTGGAATTTTTGATACATTGTCGTAAACGGTCATAACACCCTCAGGAGTTACGCATCCATGGTCGAGTATCCGCCTTGCGTGCCTGAATATGTCAGTGTTATCGATGTGGTCGTGGTGATAGTGTGTGGCGATGAAGCACTTGATTTTCAGTGGGTCGATATACTGGTTGATTCGCTCCTTGATTTCCTTGTGAAAAATCCGGGCGCCGGAATCGATTATGGTCGGTTCATCGCCGAGGAAAAGCGTAACTGAGGAGGTTACCTGATGATAGCGCGCGATTACGCCATCTGAATTTATATAATCAAAACGGTGAGTTCCCTGTTTGATAAGAATTAGTTTCGGGGCAAGTTCAGTTGGCTCCATTTAGTGTCATTTCTCCGCGCTGATGATATAAACGTCCTGTTTATAATCAAACGGACAAACCTCCCTTAGCATCGCCTCGGTTCGGTCAAGCAGCGCCTCGACATACTTTTGTATCTTGTCATCGTCGATTAACCTTATAAAGGAGCGTATCCGTTTTTCATATTTCGAATTAATATCAACTGTAATGCTTCTGTCCGCAATTTGTGGCGTGACATTTTTAAAGCCAATCCCGATAAGCCATCGTTCAACCCAGTCGCCGGGAATTTCCCTGAAACCCGGGATGCCCTGGTTCAACGCGAGATCAACCACCAGCTTGCGCGCTCTGCAGTAAATTTTATGGCGCGATATGTTGTCCAGTTTAATACGGGATTGGTCATCACCTTTGATAAGAGCGCTGATAATACCCGTTTCACTTTCGACATCATGTGATGGCGGCTGGTCCGGTTCGATATCTATAAGCACAAGTTTTCTTTCAGGTTTAAGATAATCATGAAGTGATTGGAGTGTGTCTATTTGTTTTCGCGGCGCATAGAGGTCGATTTTGCTGATTAAATAGTCAGCGATGATGAGATCAAAACTGGCATCCTCAAAAAGTCCAGCTTCGCTAAGGTCGGATGCGATAACTTCTGCATCCTTTCTGTCACCGCCAAGCTCGTTGAAAATGCGGGTAACCTTGTCGTCATCGCCCGGCACGCAAACACACATGAGTTTTTCCGGTGAGCAGTTGATTACATGTCTTGTGCTTCGACGCCCCCCGCCAGCGACCAGTACATTTAAACCCGCAATTTCAATATCAGCCAGCGCGGTCTCAATAATTTCTTCCTTTGTGTACATACTTGATAGATTATACTGCAATTGGGGCATCGAAGTAAGCCCAAA
Source organism: bacterium (assembly GCA_021157815.1). Lineage (GTDB taxonomy): Bacteria > JAJVIF01 > JAJVIF01 > JAGGVT01 > JAGGVT01 > JAGGVT01. The sequence continues at coordinate 1,907 of JAGGVT010000169.1, forward strand.
ATTAAATTCGTGCCAGACACCAGGTTACAATTTATTTTCACCACTTTTGACTATGCTACAATTATCATTTCAAAACACAAAGGAACCGCAAACACTGAAATGGCAAACGAGATTACACCTGAAAAAATACTGGAACTCTCAGCAGCTTATCGGCAGAGTTGTGTTCTTTTTGCCGCGTATCAACTCGACATTTTCTCCATCCTCACGGATAGCGATAAAACATCATCGGATGTGGCTAAAGCGCTTTCCACCGATGAGCGCGCGACTGACCGCCTGATGAACGTACTTGTCGGAATGGGATTGCTAATCAAGCAGGATGGCGTTTTTGCAAACACGGATGTCGCGAATCAATTTCTCGTAAAAGGGAAACCGGATTACCTTGCGGGTTTGGGGCATTCCGCGAATTTGTGGACAACATGGGGAACGCTTGCGGATGCGGTTAGAGAGGGAAAAGCCATTTTGGGCACTCGAATGGATGAGCGCGGCGAGGATAGACTGCGCAATTTTATTGAGGCAATGAACTGGAGAGCATCAAGAAGCGCGGCGGAAATGCTTGCAACCCTCGATTTAAACGGTGTGAATAGAATTCTTGATATCGGCGGCGGTTCGGGAGCGTTTTCATTCGCTTTTGTAAATGCGGATGAGAATATAAAATCTACAGTTTTTGATGTACCGGATGTTATCAAACTGACAAACGAATATATCCAACGGGCGGGATTATCCGACAGAGTTGACACAATGACCGGTGATTACAACATTGATGATTTTGGCGCTGGATTTGATCTTGTGTATATGTCAGCGATAGTTCATATCAATTCACCCGAGCAGAACATTGCGTTAATCCGGAAAGCGGCGAATGCCCTGAATCCATCAGGCCGTATTGTGGTGTCCGATTTTATCGTGGATGATTCCAGAACCAGTCCGCCAATGGCAGCCTTCTTCGCACTGAACATGCTGGTTAATACAGAATGCGGCGACACATACACCGAAAACGAAATCCGGGAATGGTTCACTGATGCCGGCTTGACAGAAATAAATAGAATCCACTTGAGTAGGGGAATCTCACTTATGACTGGAAGGAAACCATAATGGCAAACAATGGGCTTATGCGCATTATCGATTGTTATATTCTTGTGTAACTCAAATTCCAGGAGTATAATCATTTTGGATAATTAAATAGCAGAGGGTTTAAACCCTCTGCTATTTGAAGCTCGTATCATGTGATATTATTATAATTGCATGGCACAAACGAAGTATCAAATCAACGATGGTGGCTGTAGCTCAGCTGGTTAGAGCGCCAGGTTGTGGCCCTGGAGGCCGTGGGTTCGACTCCCATCAGCCACCCCATCTTATTTCCGGAAACATCTAATTGAAAACACCCGCTCTTACTGACGTGAGTTCCACGGATGAATCTCCACTGCCTGCGGCAAGATAAATTTTGCATTTATAATACGCCGCGGCAGGAGAAAATCCCCTGTCCTCGGGAAGGTCTATTTCATGTGTCCATGTTTCAGTAGTTGTGTCAAAAGAGTCAACCCAGTTCCAGGAATTGGCTGCATGCTGGTGGCCACCCATCAAATAGATTTCATTGCCAATCGCGACAAATCCCGGACCGCCACGCCAGCGGCTCATTTAACTACCTCAATCTGCTGCAGACCAACGAAACGGGGTGATGTATCTTTCAAATCAGCGTTTTCCTCAAAACACAACTCCAGCACTTCCTTGAGATTTTTTTGGAGTTCATCAAGTGTTTGAGCCTGAGTATGCGCTCCGGGAACACTCGGAACAATTCCCACATAGAGATTTGTTTCTGGATCCCACTCTATATATGCCGTAAAAGTTCTCATATCTCACTCTCTTGATCAAACGTCAGGATATTCATATCGTTAATTATATCATCGAATATTCAAAAAGGTGAGCGGAAATATGTTCGCGGGGTTACAGGTTTTCCAATTCAAAGAAAAACCGGGCGTAACGCCCGGCCATTTGTTTTCGAAACTCATTTAAAACAATCCTGATATTAATTCTCGATAATCTCCACTTTGCATGAATAAATCGAGCCATTATGTACCGAGTCATCAAGCTGCCATGCCAGTATCAGGTTATTGCTGTTGTCAACAATTAAATCCGGATCGGATTCCGCGTCAGCAAAATCGCTGATAAGGAAATCCGGGATAAACGTTGCGCCATAGCTGCCTGAGAGTGCAACGTAGATGTCATCATCGCTTTCGTACGCAATTACAATGATGTCATAACCGAATTTATTTACATAAACAATCGGTGCGTTTAACAGCGAGCCGGATGATGATGTAACCACAACCGGTGTGCTGAATGATGTCCCCCCGTCAGTGCTTTGCACATAACAAATTTCATCAAGCCCGGATGTGTTGTTGTGGCGTTCGAATGAAACGTTGATTGTGTCGTTGCTGTCGATGAAAACACCGGGGTCTTTCACTTCGATGTAATCGCTGGATGTGCCATCCCAGATTGTGCCTTCTGTCCAGCTGTTGCCCATCGAATCGACAGATTTGATACTTTTGATTATGTTCTCATTTACATTATAGTACGCGAGGAACATAATACCTGTCGAGTCCTCATGGACTGAACGAACATTGCTGATACGCGGGTCGTCATAGGAAACATTGACAGTCATCTGATTCCAACTTTCGTTAATCAAATGCTGGTTGCCACTTCGACGGCATTCAATCTTATCATAGTCATCACCGAAAGCGTAAAGGTAGCCTGATGTGGCTGAACCGTAGAGTTCGTTGAAATGATCGAACGGAACTTTGTTATTCCATGTGTACTCATAAGACCCACCTGTTTTGGCAATGTAGTTACGGTCATCTGGATTGGAGGATACGGAAAAATACGCGTACGAGTCGGTGTCTCCCTGGTCAGCAGCTACTTTACAAGGCGGGCCAAGACCACTGGTTCCAATCATTCCCTGTGTCCAGTACCAGCTTATGCCATTACTTGAGTGAAGTCCCAGTACTGTATCAGATGTTCCACCATAATATTTATAAACATAAGCCATTGCGTATTGCCCGTCATCCTCAAGACAGATACACGGGTCCAGTCTTTGGCCATGATTTCCAAACGGTGAGGATGTTACCTCTGCCGGTGTACTCAGGAAATTGATATCCAATGTTAATGGATTTACCGTGATTGCAAGAGTGCAAATGTCGCTTGTTGCTGCCGGAATGCCGTCATCTGTAATTCTCGTCGCGACATCAACAACAATCGGATCAGTTCCTGGATTACTGAAGGGTGTTGTTGTTACCGGAGCGCCGGTCGTGTTTGAACCGTCAACATCAAAAGTGGTTCCGTCATAATCAAAATCATATTCATAAAGCACGATATTGTCGCCGTCAGGATCACTTGTTCCCGGCCCGGGGAAAAGGTCGATGGTTGAACCGCTGTAGATTTCTTCCGAAGATGCGTCAAGATCGCATACAGGCGCCTGATTTCCAATAACTTCAATAATGAAAGTCTGATAGGCCGCAAACTCTGAAATGTTAAAGCAACCCTCTAGTGGATTGGAAGTTGGACCAACCCGTGTGATACCATCCGCGCCGTTCAGAAGTAAAAACTCATTCTCACCGGCGGGATAACTGTCAGTGATTTTGACCAAACCGCGATGGAATCCCATAACACCTGAAGCATCGTTTGTGAATGTGATTTCATAAGTCAATGGATTTAGCGGATCCCGCGGGTCGCCGCCTGTCGGTGTCGGAGATGAAACAACAACAGGTGATGCGGTAACGCTGGAAACCTCTACACTAATCTGCGCAATATCGCTTGCCGCGCGCATCTCTCCGAGACCTTCTCCAACAGCGACTCCGTGGTTCATATCAAGTACGCTTACTGTGAGTGTCGCATCGGATGTCGGAACGCCCTGTATCAGATTATTGCTTGTGATTTCAATTGAAACTTCACTCGCCGCTTTCTTGTTGAATTGCGGCAGGCGATAAATCGGCGACAATCGCATGTTCTTGTTGTCAGCGGAAATGCCATACGTGCATCCAATCGCCAGAATGAAATCAACTGATTCGGCGTTTGTAAAATCGAATTCATATTCCCGGATATCCTCATCGCCGCCCATCGGCATAACCAGATAACCTGACGGATTCACACAATCAGCGAATCCGTTTGTATTGGACGGGTCGTAATTTCCTGCGGAATAATCGCGGTAATGAAGAATATAAGGATGCAGAGTTGCATCAGTTGGTAGAATTTCATCAAGCGCATCATCCAGATATCCAGTATAACCTGACGCGTTGAGAAGCCCTCCTGATGCCACGGATGTTCCAAGTCCGGTGAAACTGTCACTATCGCCGCTTTGCATGACAACGATACCCTCAACGTTAAATACATGAAGGTCCATTCTGTTTTGCCCTGTTGGCGGTTTGAGTGGGTCGCCGACATCAAACGGGTGTCTGACACCGATATTTGCAACGATATTCCCGTCCGCGTTTAGCTCGATTGAGTGCAGTTTCACACAATCGGTGCATGGAGCGAGAGTAAGGAAGTTGGTTATATCCACAACTTCGAGAACGTCCTGGCTGCCTGTTTCCCTTAACGGTGTCAGTTCACCATTAAGCGATACAGTATCTATGTGTCCGCTGAATACACCAATCAGTCCTGATGAAAAATATGAGTCAGGTTCAGCACTGCCTGCTGGAACCTGATTTTGTGTTGATATCCCTGAGTTTTCCAAAGTTACAGGATTGCCTCCTGAGGAACATCCAACTGCCATTACCGTGTCAATCAGAATAAGAAGGACAATCAAAAATCTTTTTTGCATTACACACCTCTGAATTGTATTTATAAGAAGATATTTACTCTATTGCTTACAGGAAAAACTGATAAACATCATTACCAATTTTACCAATAAATTAGATTACTAAAAATACCAGTACTTGTCAAAACTTAAAGAAAACCCTACGTTATCCGGAGGGTTAATAATTTCAAGAACAAAAAAAATCAGTTCGCCTCTATTTGCGGAGGCTTAAGCTCACTGATTATCTTGTCAATATCAGCTTTCAGCCAATCGACTTTCTCCTTGTCTCGAACCGCAATCAGTTTGTCCCTGACCTTGTTGTACCATATCATCGGCTTTTCGAGATTTTTAAAATCCATTTTTGAAAGGCTCAGCACCGCGAGTTCGCGTTTGGGTGTGTCTTTCAAATCGGTTTTTTCAAGAAGGAAGTTGATTGCGTCGGGATGAGCAAATCCGCTCAATGACCTTATTACCGTACACGGCATGTCATCGTAATAAATCAGGATATCGGGAATGTCCTCGGGGTCGCCGACTGAGCCAATGGCAATCAGGCAGAAATCGGTGATAGGCATATCCAAAGTGCCGTCTTCAATTTCATAAAGCACTTCAAAAGCGGCGTCTCTAAGTTCCATCTTATCCCAATTCTCAGGCGGGAAAATAGAATCCAGCGCATAGCATGACCTGATAAACTTATCTGCAAGATCACTGTATGCCATTGCTGACGCTGAGATTAACCCAATGAGCAGAACAGAAATTATGGAAATTGTAAGTAATCTTTTCATATCATTAATACTCCTTGCATTAATACTTCGGGAAATTATTAGGATAATTCATTTGGAACCAGTTGATCCAATTTTCCTGTCCATCAGTAATGTCATATTTGTCCCATGTCCATTCAGGAACTGCGTAATACATCAGGTTGCCCATGTAGCATCCTTCCGGGTCCGCATATAGATATCTTGGAACGCCGGCTGGGAAGCCGCTTGTGTCGCCGCATGGAAGACTGTACACATCAAAAAGATATTCATCAATAAAATAGCCTAAAGCGTGTCCGTGCTCGTGTGCAATAGGAGTTCCCCAGTACCATACAGTCGGACTGTATACGGTGTAAACATTATCGACGTTGTGAAGTATTTTGGCTGGATTTGGAACGGCATAAGCGGTTTGAACACCACCATTTAGAACATCAACAAAGTAAAGACTGAGCATATCGGTTCCCTTGCCGTAGTTATGATGCATTGCCACGGATTCATCCATGCTGTTCAGAACATAATACTGGCTTGATATTTCAGTTACAGTTCCATCCCAGACCAGTTCGTAACCATACTGATTCCAGAAATAATTGGTTTTGGCCATCAATTGGTTTAGAAGACTGAGAGAAAGTTCAACGTCAGGACCGGTTTTTTCCCAGATAGGCCAGTTGTAATTTGGATAACCGCTGGTTGCAACATAAATTTCACAAGGAAAATGTGTAATTGCGGGAGTGATATCAGTTGTCAATCTGTAAAATGCGCTGTCGCCTGTGGAGAAAATCCTGATGTAATATGTGCTTGTTGTGCTTGATGGCAGTTCAATATGATCGGCGAAAGTCAGCATCTGGCCCGGACATATTTCTTCATCTTCGCGCGCGTACACAATCATGTAGCATGAGCCTGAGAGTATCTCAAGGTCAATTGTACCGCCTGTAACACCGTTTGGCGGCATAATGAGTTCATACCAATCCTCAGGATCAACAGTGTCAACACAACCGGCCAGGAGTTCATGCGAGCCAATTGTTGAAGCGGTTGTACAGTTCTGGTTGTCATCCGGCGTGCATCCGGTTTGTGTAATAGTGATGATTTCATATTCGTACAGTGATGACATGCCTGATGTCGCGACAACAAGGCATTCATATTCCCCAAAGGATGCGCCTTCGCTGTTGGTCAGTTCAGTTTCCCAGACATCCTCGCCTGAATTGTAAGTGAACTGCGTGTAGTATGTTCCAGTGATAGGAAGCGCGCTGATGCTTACACTTGAAATATCATCCTGCCAGTCGTAAACCTTGATCTCAAGATCGCACGTTGAACCCTCATCCTGCAAAAGTTCAGTGTGTGAGAAATCGCTGATTTCATAAGGTTCCGCACAGTTTGTGGGCCAGGATACATCAACAGCAAAAACAATAGGGCCAGAGGGCCATGGGACATAAACCTGAAGATTTTCCGTATGCTGTGTGTGAGCTAAAAACTTATGGAGGGGCTGATCTTTGGCAAATGCCTTAAAAGGATTTCTTGTCAAACCTCCAACACGGTCATAAAGATCAGTCCACGCGTCATCGTTGGTTAATAATAATCCTTTATCGTTGGTGAAGAGAATCAGCCGGACATCATAACCAAACAGCGAATAGTTATTTGTAATTGAAAAATTAACGCTGTAGGTTTGTGTCAGTGGTTCATAGGAAAGCACCTGGATGTTGGTTGAAACCATCGAGGTTAAATTCAAATGGCCTGCCATGTCACGATAGGGAGTTACCGTTGCTTCAAGGGTGTCGGGATCAATAGTCATTTCCCACATCCCGGCAAGGTTATGCCCTGTTTCATTGGTCATGGTTTTCGGAATACTGGATGAATCCGGGGATGTTATCGGATCGGATGATGGTGCTTTTGACGAACATCCCATGGTTAAGAACATCACAAATATTAGTGATGCGCACAAGATAATAAACCTATGCAAGATAGAACCTCCATGCATGGTTGATGAGATAAATATTATAAAAAATTATCATGCCAGTTGTCTGGCACTTCATTTTCCCATTGAATATGATAGAAGTCAAATTAATAAATTGATAATCCGACTTCGTAAATCGCGTACCAGTCATTAATAATAACAGGTATTAACTGCAATATCAAATCTGCCACTAAAATGATTTTACCAGATTTTCACTCTTGATTAAACATGCTCAAAATGCTTTCAGGAAATTCAGCCTGCTTCTTAATTAACATTCATTTTGAAAACTGGCATGAAATCAGCCCTGCTAATAATCTAAGATGCCGTTTAGAAGCATGTAAATATCCTTTTATTTGGATTATCGTAATGGCGTCTCCGGAGAGTCGCCCCGAACGCCGCATCCAGTCACCTGACTTCTAGGCGACCCATCGGGAAGCTGTCTTAAAACCTGCCAAAATCGTCATTCCGACATTCGCAAAGCGAATGGTCGGTTCTTTAGTCTGTCCTCAGAAATCCCTTTCTTCCTTGCGTTTATCAGTAGCCGTGAGTTTCGCTGATTTTTCAAGGGATTCCGACCATCCTCCTCGCTTCGCTCGTTGGATGTCGGAATGACGTTTTTCTTGCTGTTTGGAGATTCTGAGACACCTTCCCGGGTACGCCCCTAATACAATCAATCTGCTAATCCGTTTTTCCAATCAGCTCCATAAGATGGATTTTCTGATTAAAAAGCATATGAAACCTTGAAATCCGATTTGAAATCATTTATTCTTATATGTGGATTATATGGCAATAGATTGCCTGGAACTAATTGGCAATCTGACCGGGGTGATTTCGTCCTAATGGAGCGGATATATGATTCTGCGCTTCACTGACAACTGGACGAGGTTGGGTCGGTCGTTTATTTTCGCCATCCTCGTAGTGTTACTCTTCATATTACCCCAAACCGCTGTCGCTGAAGATGGAAGCATTTTTGTCAACGGGGATAAAATTGATTCTCTCTATCGATTCAAAAAAGGAATCAAATACCTGCCTGTCAAAAAGGTTGCGCATTCGCTTGGACTCGAAGTGCTCAAGAAAGGCAGAAAATGGGTAATACGAGGAGGTGGGCGCGGTGAAATCTCATTTGCTGAACGCGACAGGAAAGTTATTTCACGCGATGACACTTTGTTTATTTCCGAATCATTCTGGCGGAATAGCGTCGGTGTCGAGGTCATTGAGAAAGGAAACACCGTTTATGTTACCAACCGAATTGTGGATATCAAGAAGTATCCAGATGGCCTGATAATAATCGCAGCCGCACCGATTCAATTCACAAGTTTCACTCTGGATAATCCATATCGCACAGTCTATGATTTCAAAAACCTGGCTATCGGGCAAAAAACGCCTGAGTTAAAATACTCTTTTCGAAATGTTCCTTTCAGTTCAATAAGGCTCGGACAATTCGAAGCCAGACCCTATATTGGCAGAGTTGTGATTGATCATATATCAGCGCGCTTCAAACCTGTCGCTGGAATACAGGGAAGATTCCATCATATCTTCTGGATTGGAAATCGCGAATTCACATACGAACAGGAAGAGAGTGTACCGGATGCGATATACAAACCGGCTGAAACTCTCCTGTCTATTGGCAAGGATGGCAATCTGTATTTCAAAGGCGTGAAATTTGACAGCGTTTCAGGATTTTACCTGTGGGACAAGGAACCGTATCGCGCTGTGTTTGACCTTAAGGGATGCACGCTTCCCTTTAAAGATGTAAGGGATTTTCAAGGCAAAGGAAATATCAAACAAGTGAGAATCGCTCAATTCGACAAGGATATAGCGCGTATCGTTGTTGAGCTTGATGTAATTCAGCCAATGAGCTACTACATCATTTCAAAAAGCGAGCTGCAGATGTTCTTTTCAACCAGGACATTCAAATCCGGTTTGCGTGTACTGATTGATCCGGGTCATGGGGGAAAGGATCCGGGAGCGATTGTCACTAAAAAACAAATGGGCGGGCTTTCAGCGGATGAAAAAACAGTTAATATGAAATTATCTCTGGAACTGGGAAGAATTCTGACTGAGCGGGGAGTGCAGGTTTATTACACCAGAACCTATGACACGTTCATCAGCCTTGAGGATCGCCGTGATATGGCAAAGAAAATGGGCATTGACCTTTTTGTCAGCATTCACACAAACGCGCTTCCGAAAACTCCGCAGACCTGCGCGTCAGGTGGAGAGGTCTATTACTATTACAAACGCGACAAGGAACTGGCGCATCAAGTCGCTCAATACATGGCATGGAGGACCGGTTTCAAAGGGCGCGGAACTTTCTTCCGCCCGCTTGTAGTCATAATGAATAAAACAATCCCGTCGATTCTGGTTGAGGTGGGATTTCTGGATAATCCGAAAGACCTTGCCGCGCTGCTTGATCCAAAGGGAGTGTATTCCCACAACGCCATGGTTGGAGTCGCGGATGCCATTGCGAAAGTGCTTGGGGCAGATTTGCAGGCAAAGCCAATTAAACTGGCGCAACAGAAACCAACTGAAGAGAAACCGAAGGAGCCGGAAAAGGCAATCTTCAAACCGAATATCAGGCTGGGACATCGATTTAA
>JAGGVT010000127.1 GCA_021157815.1 bacterium
CGGTAACTGTGACAGCATCGCCGGAATTGCTGAAATCGGAAAGCACAACAGCGCTTAAGTTACCGTTAGCAGGATAGTCAATGGAAGAAACACCAATAACATTGGCATAACCCGCAGGGTAGTTAATTAATCCCTCAGTTTCAGGATCGCCTATTTTGCCGAGGAGATGGTTATTTCCGGCGGCTGCGAACAAAATAATACCCGCATCCCATGCATCGTTGCATGCGCTCTCTTCCATTGAGAATACACCCGTTCCTCCAAGACTAAGATTGATTATGTCCACATCCTGCAGTATTGCCTCTTCAATTGCCTTAGCCTCATCAAAAGCACTACAAGTAAGTCTTGCGCCGCCACATGCTCTGAGTGGCAGGATACTAATATTCCACGCTGCGCCTGCTACTCCAACTCCGTTGTTGCCAATAGCGGCAACCACTCCGCAAACCGCAGTGCCATGGCCGGAATCATCGCTTTCATCATCATCGCCTGTGCCTACAAAATCGTAACCCTTTAAAAGGTTCGCTTTCAAGTCGGGATGAACTGTATCGACACCAGTATCAATAACGGCAACGGTTACAGATGCGTCACCGGTTTCGATATTCCATGCTCTCTCCGCATTGGAAAGCATAAGATTTTCCTGCCTGAAGAAAAACTTATCATTAGGCGTTATCTGTAAATATCTGATGTAATTTGGCTCAGCGATTGCCACATCGGGATTTTTCATCAGCTCAGTGCATGCTTCAAGGACATCGCCATCGATAAATAATCGCGTGAAGCCATAAGGGCCATTTTCCCATGAAGAAATCTCGAAGGAATTTGATGATTGGATGGATTCAACATGCCGTCCGTAGATGAACTTAACTACAACCTGCCCCTGAACAAAAGCGGGTTTGGCATCCTCTTTCGCAACTGGAGGCCTTTCATCGGATATGAATCCCTGTGCCCATAACAGAGAACAACTGAAAATAACGAACAGAAATGAGAGTAATATGGAAGAAACAACATGGCATTTCCCGCAGGATATGTTTTTCATTTCATCTCCTTGTCCCTATGTTTTGGATATACCAGTTAGATTTGAAACTGCAGTACAAGGTTGAATGTTATTTGATTAATTTAGGATTTCTATTAAAAAAACCCGCGATATGCGGGTTTGCTTTTTTGAATTATATTTTCAATGGACGAAATAATCGTTCGTTGTTCGCCAGTAGTTTTTAAATATGCCCTACAAGCCATGTTAGCATGTTTAGAGTATCGATTGACGCAAAGCTGCCTTCATCATCAACTGTCGCGCCTGCCGTGTTGATATCGCTTTGGCAGCCGCTGATATCGCCATCGAGGAATCGAGCGAGTGAACGTGCCGCGTACAGGTCGGTTTCCGTGATGTGATCGTGTGTTGGAGCTGACGAATAATTACCCGCCATATTAATCGCGCTTGTCAGATAGACATTGGATTCGTCATAGGTGTAGTTTGCGCCATCATGTCCAACTGAGAGGAACAATCCGCCAAGCCCGACATAGGCATCCGCGTTTGTGCCGCTTGATGCCTGCACCGCGGCATCAAGATTGTTATACGCCTCAATTGGATTCATCAAACGAGCGTAAGACCATCCCAAACCGCAGAAAGCTGAATTCGAACCCATGTTCGCGTGTCCATTGCGCACATCGGTAAGGTAGTTGTTGAAATGAGTTATGGCGTCGTTGTAGAGTCCGCCTCTATATTTCGCCCAACCCGCGTTCAGCTCAGTGTTGACCAGAGGAACTGTTCCCATGTTGATTGTCTGTCCGGTTGCGATTGTGAAATCATACTGATAGAAGATCTCAATTCCCTCATCGTTGCTATACCAGAGGAATTCAACAGTGTATGAACCTTCCGGGATTGAGATGTCGAATGTTCCATCCTGGTTAGGATGGTAGATATCCGCCAAGCCGGAAAAGATGATGGTTACATCATCCCCCCCAACAGCAGCTCCCCAGTTATCAACAGCCTGTCCCATGATGTTACCCTTGTTGCTGCCGCCTCCGCAACTGGAAATGGTTATTAATACGAGTATCGCGATTGCAAGATTTAGAATTAGTTTTTTCATTTTCTTTCCTTTCCTTATGTTATTCCTACGGAAACGATTAATTGCTTTTTCCTTTAAAATAATCCATCTCCAGTTCCTGAAGATTACCGCCATTATATACGCCATTAACATTGAACGTGATATTGCCGGAGAAAAGCGTAGTGTATCTACCGGTCCAAATTGATGGGTTTGTCGGTGACTGGATAATGGGAATTATTCCGGTTTGAAGTCCGCCCTGGTCAGTATAGCTGTATGAAATAACCGGGGAGCCATCTATGGGAACCTTGACCTTGACAACGACAATGACATCATCGTTAAGAATCGGATTTGTTGTTACGCCAAAATTAAACGCGGTGGTGCTGGCATAAGTAGAGCCAACCAGCGCTTTTTGGAAATCAACCAGGCCATATCCGAACTCGTTATCCCATCCCGGCGGACCAATATCAATTACTGAATTTTCAACTCTTGAACGTAATTCGACATTTGTCAGGTTTGGGAAATGGCTTTTGATAATTGCCGCCATTCCGCTGACAAGCGGAGTGCTGAAACTGGTTCCGCTAATAAGGCCATAATCATATTGTTGTTTGAAAATGGGATGTTCCACTTCGACTGACGGCGCTGTTGTTACCACATTATTTCCAACGGCGGTAACTGTGACAGCATCGCCGGAATTGCTGAAATCGGAAAGCACAACAGCGCTTAAGTTACCGTTAGCAGGATAGTCAATGGAAGAAACACCAATAACATTGGCATAACCCGCAGGGTAGTTAA
>JAGGVT010000205.1 GCA_021157815.1 bacterium
CGCGATTGAACTCATTGTCATTCCGGGCTTGACCCGGAATCCATCTTGACAAGCGAAAAAGATATGGATTCTGAATCAAGTTCAGAATGACAATTTATCACCCAATTGGTGAATTCAATGTTAACCAGAAAAACGAGAGTTTTCCAGATAACCTGCGAGCCGTAGGTGATACGAAAATATCCCATCGCGGATTTAGGGATTGAGCTCTTCCTGATGAAAAAGAAATGGAGCCGTATGGCTCCTGGCGGTAAGGAATTTTACCTTTATAGAGTTCTGTGATTTGTCTGGTTACTTATTTCTCGGCGGACCAAAAAGAATCGCTCGCGCAATTTCAATTGCTGATGGCTTGTATTCGCCTGACTTGATTTGATTTTTCAACGATTCAAGATCGGGACGTTCAGCGTTCTGAATTTCCTTCAGTCGGGAAACAAGGCGCGATACAATTCTGCTTTCCTCTCCGATGGACACTTTATCCTGAGCATCGACAGGGACCGCGGCTTTGCCGGAAGCAACTTCGCGCGATTGTTCTGTATCTCGAATCGAGTGATTTTTCGGTATCATCGGAATATTCATGGTTATCACCGCATCATTAACTACTCATTTTTTCGCTAGTTTCAGCGATAACTTTAGAATTCCGCTCTCTTTTTTTGAAGATTTTAAGAAACTAACCTTTCTTATCCAAATATGCTTGCGTGAAAGATTTAGTTTCTTTCTTCTTTTCTTTCTTGCTACTGCCTTTGTCAAACCCCTTCTTAAGTTTATTCATGCAGGCAAAACAATAATTCCCAGAGCTAATCGGTTTCCCGCACAGCTGGCATTTAAAATCATTCATAGCTTCTGCTTGCTCAAGCAGTCCATCTTGCAAATATTGCCGGATTTTTTCAGTCGGCACTCCGGTTTCTTCAGATACAATATCAATTGACATCTTCGGGTTATCCTTCACGAATTCCCGCACTTTCTCAAAATCCGCATTTTCAGCTTCCCTGCATTCCGGGCATATAGGGCGTCCACCTGTGCTTAAAAACGCTTTTCCACATTTCTGGCAATTTACAAGAGGCATTATTTTCTCCTTTCAAAGCCTTTACTGTATTTACCCATTATTACTTTCCATATTCAACGATGATTTTTGACTTATTTTTCATTCTTATGATTAACAACTGCATTAAATTTGATATAATGCGCATGATTTATGGATAAAAAAGTAAAAAAAACAATGCGACATTTTTTCCTCTTTTTAGTTTGCCTGGTTCTTATGCTTCCAGCAGTAGGATGCGGTGGCGGGGGGGGCGATGCAACATGGGATTTCATCGACAACTTTGTATCATCAATCAATCAGTATAAAAGCACGCCTGTATGGGAAACATGGAGAATAACATCTCTGCTTCTCGGGGATGATGGCAAGGATTATTCATTCAGCGCAAATCTTGTGATTACACGAAACGGAAATGATATCGTTGGTTTTGGCAACGCGAATGGATATACGCTGGGAGCTTTTCTTGTTACAGGCACTCGGACTGGTGACAGTATCGAGTTTGAGATTTTATCTCAGAATAGATACAGGGCATTTTCTCTAACCGGAAAAGGGATTTATATCAACTCCAATTCAGAAATAGGCGGCAACAGCATTGATGGCGAGGATTTCCTGACTATTTTTGATGATCCGGTAAAGTACGATGGCAATTTCCATGTTAATGTCGAACCCCTGGCAATGCCGGCATCGGATGGCGTATATAAGGGTAATCTCAACAGCTCATACAATTCAATTGAGAATGGGGAGATAACACTTCTAACCAACGATGATGGCAGTATATTGACGATTGAGAATATCAAAGGAAGTCTGGTGGGATGCGAACAAACCGAGGGCGTCTTTGAAATCAATGACCCGGCTGTTTTAGGTGAAACACAGATAGAAATGAACAAATTCTCCGCTGTTGGGGTCAATGGTAATGATACTGTTGATATTACCGGAGCGATTTCGGATGAAATAGCCAGCGGTATCGTGATTTATCAACGCAATGGAAAGGTTTACATTGGCGCATTCTCAGCGCTATTATAATAATAGAAATTTTCAGGCGTTTTTAATGTCGGAATTACGATGATTTGGAAACGCATTGTTGACAATTATGAAAGCAACTCTTGGTGATGATTTGGAAGTCCGTCCTTTTGTTGAGGGCGATAGATATGCGGTAGCGTCGCTGCATCGTGATGTCCTGCGCGAATTTGATTTTGCGGGTGACCTTGGCAATTTGTCCGCTGATATGTCAAAAATCACAAGGCGTTATACAGGCGATGCTGCTGGATTCTGGGTGCTTAAATATGAGAATTTGGTTGTCGGCACTGTGGGATTAAGGGCTCATGGTGAATTTACAGCTGAAATCGAGCGCCTTTACCTGAAAAAACGATATCGTGGACGCGCTATAGGAACCAAACTCCTTAAATTCATAGAGGATTGGGCATACAAAACAGGCTATAGACGATTGTTCGCATCCTGTCCCAGAGTGATGGCAAAAGGCAGGAATTTTCTTGAGCGCGCGAATTACAGAATTGTAGGAAACCCAAACCAGGAAGTTAAAGAGGACTTGTTCGAAAAGGAACTGTTCTGAGCTATTCCCCGGTATGACTGAACCCCTACTTCTTCGCCTTCTTTTTCGGCGACACTTTTTTAACCTTGGATTTAACTTTCTTCGCAACAGTGGATTTAACCTTGGCGGCTGATTTTTTCTTCGCGCTTTTTGGCGGTTTGCGTTTCATTTTAAGCGCCGCATGAGCCGCCGCAACTCTTGCGATAGGCACTCTGTATGGATTGCATGAAACATACTCCAATCCTATTGTATGGCAATACTCAACACTTGACGGCTCTCCGCCATGTTCGCCGCAGATTCCAAGTTTCAAGTCAGGCCTGGTTGATGTGCCTCTTTCTATCGCTATTTCCATGAGTTTCCCAATGCCTTTTTGGTCAAGTTTCTCGAATGGATTTTCCTTGAGGATTTTCTTATCCACATAATAGCGAAGGAATTTCTCCTCGGCGTCATCACGGCTTATGCCGAATCCCATCTGTGTGAGGTCATTTGTGCCGAAGCTGAAAAACTGTGCTTCAATTGCAAGTTCATCCGCTACCAGCGCGGCGCGCGGAATCTCAATCATCGTGCCAAACAAATATGAAACCTTCGTGCCTGTTTTATTGAAAACTTCATCCGCGATTTCATCAACCATATTATGCAGAATTTCAAGCTCAGCTACGGTTGACGAGAGCGGTATCATTATTTCAGGATGAACCTTATATCCTGAATTTTTCACCTTGACCGCGGCTTTGAAGATAGCCTCAATCTGCATGCGGTTGATTTCAGGATACCTGATTCCAAGACGGCATCCGCGCAGTCCGAGCATCGGATTCTCCTCGTGGAATTCCCCTCTTCGCTTCCGCATCGATTGAAGATGCTTGATAGCTTCTCGTCCGCCGGGCTGGTGATGGGCTTTTTCAATGCGCTCTTTGATTTCCTCCTCTTCGGGAAGAAA
This sequence comes from bacterium, assembly GCA_021157815.1. GTDB lineage: Bacteria > JAJVIF01 > JAJVIF01 > JAGGVT01 > JAGGVT01 > JAGGVT01. The sequence continues at coordinate 3,517 of JAGGVT010000205.1, forward strand.
TTCATGCAGCGGAGGATCGATAAGCCGTATCGTTACAGGAAGCCCATTCATTGCCTTGAAAATACCAATGAAATCATTGTATTGAAGCTTCAGCAATTCTTTAAGAATGCTGCTCTTCCGTTTCTTCTCATCCTTGTCTAGTTCAGTTGGTTTTGTAATGAGTAAAATCAGTTCAGCAACCAGCTCGGTTCTTTCTCCCATGAACATATGCTCGGTTCGAGACAAGCCGATTCCGCGAGCGCCCATTTCACGGGCTTTTCTTGAATCCTTCGGAGTGTCAGCGTTGGCGCGAACATAAAGCCCGTTATTCGCTTTGCATATATCATCCGACCATTTGAGAAGTGTTTTGAAATCACCTGTGATTTTAGGCATAATCAACGGCAGTTTGCCTTTAATAACCTCACCAAGCGAACCTTCAATTGTAATCCAGTCGCCTTCCTTATATTCACCGCCGTTTACTTTCACTTTTCGATTTTTAAAATCAATCTGCAAAGAGCTGCATGCGACAATACAAGGCTTGCCCATACCGCGCGCGACAACAGCAGCGTGGGCCGTTTTCCCACCTCTGGATGTCAGAATACCTTTTGCAGCGCTCATTCCGTGAATATCATCAGGCTTTGTTTCATCACTCACAAGAATAACCTGCGCTTTGGAATTATCTTTAACAGCTTTCACGACTCTATCAGGATCGAACACAATAATGCCAACTGCCGCTCCGGGCGATGCCGGCATGCCCTTTGTGATAATCCTGTCTTTGTATTTAACCTTGGGATCAATAATCGGATGCAGGAGCTGGTCAAGAGAAGCCGGATCAACCATCAAAATCGATTCGTTGCGATTGGTTAATTTCTCCTTGTACATGTCCATTGCAATCTTGACAGCGGCTTGAGCGGTTCTCTGTCCGCGTCGGGTCTGGAGAATATAAAATGTTCCACTCTCGATAGTGAATTCGATATCCTGCATTTCCCTGTAATTTTTTTCAAGTTTGTTACAAATACTGAGAAACTTCTGGAGGTTCTTTTTGAACGCCTCATTATATTTTTGATACTTTTTTTTGTCTTCCTTAAACTCCTTGCTGTCTTTTTTATACACTTCCTTCATTTGTGCAAGTTCCAGGGGAGTGCGGATTCCCGCGACAACATCCTCCCCCTGCGCCTTTACAAGAAATTCCCCGAAAACCCGCTTCTCACCGTTTCCAGGATCGCGCGTAAACGCGACTCCGCTAGCACTGTTACCATCACGGTTTCCAAACACCATCTGCTGGACAACCACAGCGGTTCCCATGGAGTCATCAATGCCATTCAGTTTGCGATATGTTTTCGCGCGCTGATTATTCCATGATTTAAAAACCGCCTCAATGGAAAGAAGCAACTGCTTAACCGGATCCTGCGGCACATATATGCCAGATTCTTTTTTTATCAGGGTTTCAAATTCATAGCATACATTCTGCCAATCAGTTTCAGTAAGTTCCGCATCGGTTTTTACTTTCGCTTTCTTCCTTGCCTGATTGACAATGCCGTCGAAAGTGTTTTCGCCTTCACCCTTCACTTCCAACGCGACATCTCCGAACATATTAATAAAACGCCTGTAGCAGTCGTAGGCAAAACGCCCGTCTTTTGTGACCTTCTTCAACGATTCCGTATTTTTATTATTTAATCCAAGATTAAGCACGGTGTCCATCATGCCAGGCATTGAGATAGGCGCGCCGCTTCGCACTGAAACAAGCAGAGGGTCATCATTGGTGCCGAATTTACGCCCTGTTTTCTTCTCAAGCTGTTTGATATTTTCAATTATCTCTTTCTCAAGAGTTTTGAAGAATTTCCTGCCATCTTTAAGATAGCGGCGGCATGCCTCTGTGGTTACTACAAACGCGATTGGTACAGGAAGTCCCAGGCGTTTCATAACCATCAGGTTATAGCCTTTACCGCCAAGGATTGCCTTGTCCAGTTTGAAAGCTGCCTTTTCATCAATCTGAAAAACGAGTTGTTCTTTTGCCACGTAGTCTCATCTCCGTATGTCGATAATAAAATCCGTATCCTTATAATTAATCAATCATTCCACCAAATGAAATATCTGGAATTGGATGAAATAATATTCAAATTCAGAATCTAGAATTTATAACATATTTCATCCCACTAAAAAAGGGATTCCCTTGTTCTTTTAGCTCTTTAATGTACCAAATCCATAATTACATGTGTCATTCTGAACTTGATTCAGAATCCATTCCTTTTCGGTTATTTGATAGATTCCGGGTCAAGCCCGGAATGACATTGAATTCAATCGACAGATTTCAGGCAGTATTAAGGGTTTGACAAGCCGGCGCATGCAGGATACGATTCATAATCATGAAATTCAAATCCAGAATAATCCATCACTCATGCGAAACAATGGATGAACTGCCGGATTCATCGGTCAGTTTGACCATAACATCCCCGCCGTACTGGAACGCAATCGATTACGATTCACATGTCGAAAACTCAACGGATGATTACCGCAAGCGCGGAAATATCGATTATAAAAACGAATATCTCCCGTTTCTTCAGCGATGTTTTTCGGAGGTTTTGCGCGTTCATCGCGAGGGAACGTTTTGCGCCGTAGTTATCGGAACTGTGCTTTTCAACGGGAAACACACACCACTGCCGTTTGATTTCACTGTTTTGATGCAGAAAGCGGGATGGGAATTTCATCAGGACATCACATGGTACAAATGCACGGGCGGTGTGAAACGTGCCGGCAGCACAATCAGAAATCCATATCCCGGCTATTTCTATCCGAACATGATGACTGAATACATTCTTGTTTTTAAAAAACCGGGAAATAATGGAGATACGCGAAAAATCTATGCGGAGAAATCAGTCGAGGAGAAAAAGGGAAACTCATTTCAGACTGACGCTGTTTTCAAGCACGACATTGCGAACAATATATGGCATATCGCGCCGGTGCCGCCTCGTACAATCGAGCATCCATGCCC
>JAGGVT010000043.1 GCA_021157815.1 bacterium
AACTTGATTCAGAATCCACGTCTTCCAGGCTTGAAGATGGATTCCGGGTCAAGCCCGGAATGACATTGAATATACTTGATGGTTTTATTATGATTTTCTGGTCTATTAAACCTTTTTCAACAGCCCCGGGACGCCAGCGCTACAAGACATCTCAAACCTGTTAACTTTCTAACTTGCTAACTTGCTAACCTGCTAACTTGTTAACTTGCTAACCTGCTAACTTGTTAACTTGCTAACTTGCTAACCTGCTAACTTGTTAACTTGCTAACCTGCTAACCTGTTAACTTGCTAACCTGCTAACCTGCTAACCTGCTAACTTGCTAACCTGCTAACCTGCTAACTTGCTAACCTGTTAACTTGCTAACCTGCTAACTTGCTAACTTGCTAACCTGCTAACTTGCTAACCTGTTAACTTGCTAACTTGCTAACTTGCTAACTTGTTAACTTGCTAACCTGTTAACTGTCTTACTTGCTTTTTCACTCTTGCAAATTCTATAATCAAAGCGACTATTCTAGGAGATGACCATGAACCTCAATGTGCAAATCGGGAGTATGAGCCTGCCGAATCCGTTTATCGCCGCAAGCGGGACATACGGCTACGGCGTTGAATGGGAGGGATTAAGCACTCCGGATGAATTCGGCGCGATTGTCGGCAAGGGTATTTTCATCGAGCCTAAAACGGGGAATCCCTCTCCAAGACTGGCGGAGACATCATGCGGACTTATTAATTCAATCGGGCTGGAGGGACCAGGAATCGATAATTTCATAAATGAAATTGTCCCTCAAATGAAACAGCTTGATGTTTTGTGCATTGCGAATATCAACGGCGATTCAGTTGCAGAGTACGGCGACCTTGCCAGACGGTTGGACAGCGTTGAGGAAATCGCGGCAGTAGAGGTTAATGTCAGCTGTCCCAACCTTGAATCCAGCGGTATGACGTTTGGAATAAATGCATCCAGCGTTTCAGAAATAACAAAAATTGTCAGGAGCAGTTTTACCAGAACTGTGATTGTCAAACTGACTCCGAATGTAACTGACATTCGCGTTCAGGCGAAAGCCGCTCTGGATGCCGGAGCTGACGCGTTGACAATCGCGAACACATGGGTTGGAATGGCGATTGACGTTCATAAGCGCACAAGCAGGATTGGCCGCGATTTCGGAGGCTATTCAGGAGCGGCGATTAAACCGATTACGTTAAAACTTGTTTATGAGGTGTATAAGGAATTCGGATGCACGATTATCGGCAGCGGCGGAATATATGAACTGTTTGACTGCCTTGAGTACTTCATCGCCGGAGCGAGAGCATTGATGCTGGGTACGGTTAATTTCATCGACCCTATGAGAATGGCTGCGCTCAAGAAAGAGCTGGCTGAATTTCTCGAGAATGAGAAGTTATCGCTGGATGAGTTGATTGGGAGTTATGGTTCATCTGTATAACAACAGCCCATTATCCCCACTGATTGCGATATTCCACCAATTTGGATTTGACATTTTCGTTACCGCCGGATGCCATTATCTGTGCGGCTAGAATCGCGGCGTTGTCCATTCGACCCACTCCGACTGTCGCCACCGGAATCCCCTCGGGCATCTGGACGATTGAAAGAAGCGCATCCATGCCGCCAAGTGTTCCAGCCGGAATCGGGACTCCAATCACGGGGATGAGCGTTTGCGATGCTATCACTCCGGGCAGATGAGCCGCGAGTCCGGCGCCAGCGATTATCGCTTTGACATTCGCTTTCTCAGCGTTCTGAATTATCTCATCCAGTTTATGCAGCTGTCGATGCGCGGAGCAGATATGCGTTTCATAAGATATCCCAAAACCATCGAGTATCTGTGTCGCTTTGGGAAAATATTCCTCATCGCTCTTGCTGCCAAGAATGATTAAAACGTCAGTGTTTTCTGTGTCATTTGCCATTGTTTGAAATCCTGTTTAAAACATGATTTTATCCAATTCATTCGGATGCAAACGAATCCGATATTAACATTGATGGATAATAGCTGTGAGACGCCCGAGTGTCAAGCCGGGATGAGTTGAGATCCAACCGGTAAGAATGATTGTTTCACGATTTTAATATGATATAATCATTCGTTTACTCCGATATAGTTCGGATGTTTTAGCTTGAATTGCCTGTTTAGATGAACAAAGATAAACACTGGTGCATTATTTAAAAATCACTTTATGACGCCGTTAAGCAAGATATTTGGAAAGACACGCGCTATCGAATCCCTTCTGTCCAAGGGAGATTCCGCTGTTCATAGTGGAAACTACAAGGTTGCGGAGGGTTTTTACGATGATGCCCTGACCAACCTTGAAAAACTCAAGCCAACTTCTGTAGTTAACCAGCAAATTATCATGTCGCTGGTCGGATTAGCTCAGGCAATCGATGGGCAGGGGCGACGCGCGGAAGTTTATCAGTATTTTGACAGAGCGCTTGAGATAAAAGGAAACCACGACCAGCTATTCGACATCCTGACAAAAATCATCAAGCCCGATCAGGAATTGAATGAAAGCGGGCTGCGTGTTCTTAAAAAGGCGTATGAGAAAAAAAAATCCAACGAGTTTCTATTAAAGATATACGCTCAGGCGTTATGGGATAATCAGATTTTCGACCAACGTTCATTGGAGATATATGACCGCGCCCATCAGGCTGACCCGAATTTTCCAAAAGCAATCAAGGGATTGGGAAAGGCTCTCATTGAGAACGCTCGATGGGATGACCGTGCATTGAAAATTCACAGGCGCCTGCAGAAACTGGAACCGGAAAACAAGGAACATCTGAAAAACATCGCGCTTTGCTATGCCAATCAAGATCCACCGCCTGATGAATCATACCAGGTGATGCTCAAGGCAAGGGAACTTTATCCTGACGAGGAAGCCATATTCGATGGATTAACCAAGTATTATCTTAACAATCAGGAAATGCGCGAGGCTATCTTTGAGCATTTTAAAAAGGCTTATGAGAAAAAGCCTTCCCGTATGATAGCCGAAAAGATGCTTCCCTACCTGCTTAGAAACCATGACACAAGCGATACGGCAATTAGCGTATATGAACAGCATTTTGCAACTCACCCCAAACGTGAGCAAATTTTGTCAATCCTATCTGAGCATTACATAAAGAATAATAAAAGCGATGATCTTGCACTGGAAATTGTTGAAACTCTTTTTAAACTTAATCCTCGCGCCCGCGACAATACTCTCTACCTCGCCATGCTTTACGCAAAGGATGGCAAATTCGATGCCACCGCGCTACAGGTGTACGAATCGGTTGTTGATGAGGAAGAGGGTGACACACCGCCTGAAATAATCAGCGCTCTTGCGAACACATATCTAAAAGAGAATCGCAAGGATTCACACGCGCGAGAGATTTACTTCCGGGAACTCGAGCTTAAACCACACAATACTGAAGTACTTAAGACACTTGGCATAATCGCCCTTTCGAAGAAACATCTCGATGACAGGGATATTAGGGTCCTGACAAAATTATTCAAAGCGCCATCGACTCAAAATGAATTTCGGATTAATGTCGCCAATTCACTTGTTCAAGTTCTTACAAAACGCCGGAACGATACAGGATTCGCCCAGGAAGTATTCGGATTCCTCTGGCAGAAAGGCTCGGAACTGCCATCAGAAGCCGTTATGGAACTTGCGCTGAAGCATGCAAAAAGCAAATCGTCAAATGCGCAGGACATCAGGCTTTTTGAATCGGCTCTGAAGAATAGATTCAATTCAACAATCGCGTGGGCACTCGCGAAACTATATATTAAAAACAGCCGGGATGATTCCACTGCAAACACTCTGTATATGCGTGTTTTGCAGGATGATCCCACAAACAGCAGCATAATCAACTTCCTTGCGCCCAAAATCCTTGACAAAAAGGAAATCAAACCGAAGTATTTCCCAATAATTCAAGGATTAATAGAAACCAACCCCAAGCTGCTGCTGGAGAAGGTTTCACAGACTCACGGCATGACGCTCTTCATCAAAACCGGCAGGCATCATCTGATCCATGGTGATTTCGACAAGGCGTTCAAGGTGCTGAATTTCGCAAATAAAAATTTCAAGGATCCGGTTATTGAATACCTTCTTGGAATCGCGCTTCTTGAAAAAGGTGATTTGTCCACCGCGAGCCGCGTATTCGAGCATCTTGTAAAAAGCGCGCCACAGAATCCACTATATCAATACCGCCTTGGCCATCTCGCTCTTCTTGAAAAGAAATTTGACATAGCTGAAAAGGCATTTAAAAAACTCTTTAAATCATATCCGAATCATGAATTGTTAAACGCCCGCATGGGCATGTTATATGAAGCTCAAGGCAACTGGAAAAAAGCCGAGACACATTATAAAAAACTTCTTGAATCCAGCGGTGAATTCTCGAATTACGGTTTATTACGCCTTGCCGTGGAGAATTTCCGCCATAATCGCGATGACAGTTTCGAGGAGAAACTGAAAAAACATATCGATGAATCATATTTCGGGCAGCTTATCGCTCGAACGCTGGCAAAGAGAAGGTTTGACATTGGAGTCCGCGCTTTCAGAGAGGAGAAACTTCAGGAAGCGGTTCACCATCTTGAACGCGCCGCGAAGTATGTCGATACAGCAGAACTCAACCGGATTTACGCAGAGGCGCATTATCGTTACGGAATCCAGTTGATGAAGCGCAACGATACTGTCAACGCCGAAAAGCATTTTAAACAAGCTCAGGAAATTGATCCAAAGTCCGGTGGCCCAAGCCTTCTTCTTGGACTGATGAGCCACATTAACAACAAACCGATCAAAGCGAGAAGTTACTATCAGTACGTCATCAATAACCACAGTAACCTAAGAGACTATGCTCTTATCTACCTCGGCAAGCTGGAACTGAAAAACAAGAATTACAATCAAGCAAACGAAAATTTCAACATGGCACTGGAATATGAACGTGTTTATCCGGAAGCGCTTCTCGGGCGCATGATTTCGTTCTACATAAACTCCGCTGAGCTGGATACTCCCAGGATACTTGAAAACCGCGATTTCCTTGAACTGTATGAAAAGAAAATGATAAACCTTCCATTCCTGGGCGTGATTTTTTTCCGGGGCGGCAGATATGACCAAGGCATCAATGTTCTGGAAAAGGGAGTAAAGAAAAACCCGGATGTTGAATCGCTTTTTTTACTGGGACTTTTAAATATTTATAACCAGAAACATAAGATAGCGTTCCACTACTGGTCGGATATCCCTTCGCTTCTTGGCAAGAGCAAAATGATGCTGGACAAGAAACTGGAGATTCTCTACGCACTTGGATATTACTACCTTGAAGAAGAAATGATAGAGAAAGCGACTGAGGTTTTTGATGAAATCAAACGCTTCAGCCCCAAGAGCCTTGATTTGGATATAGCAAAATCGCTTACGTTGATTCATAGAGGATATCTGGAGGCAAAAGCCAGAAATGTAGATCGCGCGATTAACTCGTGGAAAACCGCTCTTAAATTCAACCAGTCATCACTGATGGCTCTTCAAAACCTTTCGCTTGCTTACATCATCAAGACAAAGCCGCAGGAAGCCCTTGACAACTGGACTCACTATTTCGACCTTCTTGAAAGAAAGGTGCAGCGATTCCCGGATGAAAATTCCGTTGTCGAATTGAATGAATCTCGGCGAATTCTAAATACGCTTAACATGGTCGCGGGAGATGAGAAAACTTTCTCGCTTGCGGTAAGAAAAGAAATCCTGATAGACAACATAGAGAGCGTGAACCATTATTACTGGACACTTAACCTTGAGAAAGGCGCGACCGCGGATGATGCGAAGACATCATATTTCAGGCTGATTCGAACATACACTCCGGAAAAACACGCTGAGGAATTCATGCAAATCGAGGAAGCGTACCAGTTCTTCCTTGATGACGACCGATTTAAAAAAGCGCAGCCGTTGATCTTTAACGGGTTTAACCTTCATAAAACACTCAGGCTTATTAAACTTCCTTTTAAATGGGGTGTTCCTGAATTACCGTCAATTATGGACTCCTGCGATCGATTTATCGACCCCAGGGAATCCATTAGCAATATTAAGTTCCAGTCTTTCTATCATCAGATTTCATTCGACAAGGTTCTTCCTGATTATCCTACTCATGAATTTGTCATAGATGATTATCTGACCGACTGGTAAATTTTATTCATAGACAGGCAATATATACCGTGAACGAATTTCTCTTCGACAATAAACCGTTTGATATCATGCGTCCTGAAACCTCAGAAGGCACGCAAAAAGACACGGAAAAGCCGTACATCACCGACCTTCTGAAAGAGATTGGTAAAATCCGGATTGATGTATTGCGAATGCAGAAACGCATGCAGTCGCAGACAAGACAGGGACCAGGAGGCGCGTCACTGGCATCGTCGGATTTGATAGACCCCAATTCTGGCCGTGACATGGCACAGGCTTTGAAGTTCCTTGAAATCATTCTACGTGATATTCGCGGGATTAAACCCGAAATTACCAGTCTTCACGATAAAATTAAAAACGAAATTACTGATGATATGACCACAAGCTTATTTCAGGTGATTGACGCTTTTCAAAGAGTATTTTTATCGATGAACGAATCGGAGGATGGTCCTCAGATGTTGGGATGGTTTAAAGGAATCAGGCAGATTTACAATACCATGATGATGACTCTGCAAAAATACGGCATTGAGGAAATTGAGTGTCTTGGAAAAAAGTTTGACCCAAAGATTCACGCTGCGGTCGGGACTGTTAAAGACTCATCAAAAGCGAATGGAACAATTGTCAGAGTGGACAGATTGGGATTCATACGAAACAGTATCCCGATGAGATTCCCCGAAGTAATAATCGTAAGAAACAACTGATATCCAGTGCTGATTATCAGCACTACACTACAAAAATAAACAAAAATTCTGTTAGGTAAAAAAAATCAATCGTGGTATCATGTTTGTTCTTTTTGCGTAAATATTAGTTAAGGTAAATGGTATCAAGTGAGTCTAAAGATAAGGTTAAAAAGAATCGGAATGCGGAAGCAGGCATCATACAAAATTGTGGTTGCGGATGCTCGCAAACCGCGTGACGGCAAAGCTGTCGATATTTTAGGAAGCTATTCACCTCAGAGGAAAGACAAGCCTCTGACTCTTGACATTAAAAAGGTGGACAAGTGGCTGGCAGTCGGTGCGCAACCCACAGAAGCCGCGAAGAAAATCGTGGACAAGGCAAGAAAAGCGGCTGAGGAACAAGGCGTAACCAAAGTATCGTTAACCAGCGAGCCTGGGAAGCCAAAGCCCAGTAAAAAACAGATGTTGAAGCAGAAAGAAACTGCTGAAAAGGATGAAAAAGCTCCAGCTGAAGCACAACCTGAAACTGAGAAAACCGAACCGGAAGAGTCCGAAACAAAGGAAACCGGTGAATAAATACATCTGTTTTTTCCAGTTATCAACCGGATAATTCCGCTGGATGGGGTATAATAAAATAGAAAGTACTATGTGAATCATTCTCGTCTAATGAGATGGGATATGTTGGAGTCCGAGGAGATTTAGTATCATGCGCGAACTGTTGTTGTCAATTGTCAAGGAACTGGTAGACCATCCGGAGGATGTGGAAGTTCAGGAAGTAGTCGGTGAAAGAACAACTGTTCTGGAACTGAAAGTACATTCTGATGACATCGGCAAGGTGATTGGTCGAAAGGGGAGAATAATTAATTCTCTCAGAATAATCATCAAGTCTGCCGCGGTAAAAGATGGTAAGATTATCACCCTTGAACTGATTTCCCAGTAATCCATTATAGCTGGCATGGATTATGGGATAACGAATCTCGTAGTAAGAAATGACAATTATGTTTCTTATTAGGATATTCGTGTTTTATTGCTTTAGATTATTTTGGGTGCGACCCCTCATTTAACGGTCGCTTTTTTAATGACTACCTTGTGATAGAATTTTACACAAGCAAGCAACGGTAGTGGAGGTGAGTATTTTGAATCCTGCTGAAGAGATTAACATCGGTTTGATTCTTGGACCTTTCGGTGTCAAGGGCGAGTTAAAAATAATGCCCCTGATTAATGATGCCAACAGGCTGTCTGAACTCAAGGATGTTTTAATCGGCAAAGAGAATCAGGATTCGGAAAGGTATGATATCACCAGAGTCCGCGTCCACAAGACACTGGTGATTATCAAACTTAAGGGAATTAGTTCACGCGAGGATTCAATGTTCCTTAAAAACGCGTATCTTCGTATCCCGCGCGACCAGCTTAAAGAGCTTGGTGAGGATCAGTTTTATATTATGGATCTTCAGGGGATAGAAGTATCCACAACCAAAGGTATAAAACTTGGAACGCTTGCCGAGGTAATAGAAACTCCCGCTAACGATATTTACCTGATCCAGGGGGATGACAGGAAATATCTAATACCGGCAGTCAAGGACATAATTAAAAACGTGGACATAGACAATAAAAAAATGGAAATTGAGCCGATTGAGGGACTTCTGGACCTCGAAGGCTGATATACAGTACCTTGCTAATTGATGTTATAACGCTGTTTCCCGAGTATTACAAATCCCCTCTCGATGTCAGCATCCTGAAAATCGCCATCGAGACAGGATTGATCGAAATTGAACTTCACGACTTTCGATCTTTTTCCAAAGGGAAACACAGACAGGTGGATGACTCGCCTTACGGGGGCGGGCCCGGTATGGTTCTCATGCTTCAGCCGATTGTAGATTGCCTTGAGGAATTAATCGACAGGCGGCTGAAAGAGGATTATCAGCGAACTCGACTGATACTCCTCACATGCGATGGCAAAACGTTCAATCAGGAAACGGCTTGCAAACTGAGCAATGAAGAACACATCATCCTGGTGTCCGGGCATTATGAGGGATTCGATTCACGCCTTACCCAATTGTTTCCTTTCGAGGAAATCAGCATTGGCAATTACGTTCTCTCCGGCGGCGAGGCGGCATCGCTGGTGGTAATCGAATCTATCGCGCGTGAGATACCCGGCGTTCTGGGAAATCCCGAAAGCGCGCAGGCTGAATCGTTCAGGCATGGATTGCTCGACCATTCATCGTTCACCCGTCCACCAGACTTCAGGGGACTCAAGGTTCCCGACGTGCTGCAAGGCGGAAACCATAAATTAATAGATGAGTGGCGGCTTAAGGAATCGATAAGGAAAACGATAAAAAAAAGACCGGACTTGCTTAATTCTGATCAGCTGGATGAGAAATCACAAAAGATTGTGGATGAGATTAAGAAAGAACTGGAATAGAATAAGATTATTTTTTTTAGAAAGATTGCATAATCTGATAGAGGTCAGAAATAATGGCTGACGAAGTAGAAAAAAAAGAAACTGAACAGGCCGACGAGGTTACACAGGAAACCGCGGCTGATGAATCCAAAGTGGAAGAAGCAGCTGTAGAGGAAGCATCTACAGAAGCAGAACCTGTAGAACCCGAGCCCGAGACCGTGGCTGAACCGAAAGCGAAGCCATCGAAGGAGACTCTCAAGAAGAAAAAGGTCGCGAAAGTTAATAAAGTCGAACTTTTCAACAAGAAATATCTCCGTGATGACATCCCTGAATTCAAAGCGGGAGACACTGTCCGTGTTCATTACAGAATCGTCGAGGGCGACAAAACCCGTATTCAGGCTTACGAGGGTGTCTGCATTGCGCGAAAGCACGGTGGTGTGAACGAAACCTTCAAGGTTCGAAAAATGAGCGGACAGATTGGAGTCGAGCGTACCTTCTTCCTCCATTCACATCGAATTGAGAAAATCGAGGTAAAGAAGATAGGCAAGGTTCGACGCGCGAAGATTTATTATCTGCGGGGAAAGGTCGGCAAGCAGGCTCGAATCCGCGAAGCTGGCATTCATTAGAGCATCTAAACAATCTGGAACACCAAAGAATCTGTTAAATCAACGGGTTCTTTTTTTCTCCCTTTTTTCTTGAGGCTATCATGTAAAAAGAGGATAAAAGCGAAAGGGGCAAAAAAAAGCAAAAAAGTGCCAGCCGTGGTGCCAGCCACGGTGCCAGCCACGGTGCCAGCCCATATCGCATATTATTATTAGAAATTGCTATAAGATGCCTTATTCCAAACACAGCGAAAGACACTCCGGTATTGAAATGTCAATATTAAACGAGAAACGCTATTCATCCGGATTTTTCATGCTGATGAAGAAAATCGGCAATAAGTTATCCAAAATATATTCACATTTCCATGCAGGTTTTTAAAAAGCCGGATAGTATCGTATAAGTATCATGCGCTAAAGTTAGACATTACAACGCAGACTGGCAATGTATTATCAACTCAGGCATATAAACTCTCTACATAGCCAAAGTTGTACAAAAATGAATCGCAATGAATAAATTGTGGACAAAGTTGTGAATTACCATTCCGGAATTGCAGTCGATTACATCTTATGCAATTCCTTGCCATCAAGGTATGTTCTGACACAATGCGACCTTGCATCGAGCGGATGGCCATCGAAAATTGCGATATCCGCATCCTTTCCCTTTTCCAAACTTCCGATTCTCTTACCCAAACCGATTATCTGCGCGGGATAAATCGTGATTGCCCTGAGCGCCTCAACCTCGTCCATCCCACCCTTTACTGACATTGCCGCGAGGATTGGCAGTGTCCATATCGGCGCGACCGGATGATCGGTTGTAATCGACACACGTATTCCAGCCCGGTTGAGAATTCCCGGAAGCGCGATTGAACGCTCTCGCAGTTCCTGCTTTAACATCGCTGTGTTGATTGGCCCTGTTACGCAATCAATTTTTCTCTTTTTTAGTTCATCCACAATCAGATGTCCCTCGGTTGTGTGCTCGATTGTAACTTTAAAGTTAAACTCCTTTGCGATTCTCAACGCTGTCAGTATGTCATCAGCCCTGTGGCAATGCCATCTTGCCGGAATTTTGCGATTTAGAACAAGCGACAGATTTTCCATTCCCAAATCCTCCTCGAAAACCTCCTTTTTCTTTTTAGCCTTTTTCTTTTTAGCGATATAATCACGGCATTTCATCAATGCCGCGCGAGTGATCGCCGCGGATCCCATACGGGTTTTGGGGGGCTTTCCCTGATCCTTGCCGTAGAACCTGAAAGGGTTTTCCCCAAGCGCGAATTTCATGCCCTCCGGTTCCTTAATAATCATCTCTTCGACAGTCTGCGCGTTCGGATAACACTTAACCACAACGTTCAATCCGCCTATCAGGTTGGCGCTGCCGGGATTCGCAACAGCGGTTGTTATCCCGCCTTCGAGAGCGTAACGAAATCCGGGGTCGCGTGGAAAGACAGCATCCATCGCCCGTACCTGCGGCGTGATTGGATCCGAACCCTCGTTGTAATGGTATCCCATTATGCCGGCGCCCTCCTCGAAAACACCCAAATGCGAATGAGCCTCGACAAGCCCTGGAATTATATACAATCCCTTGCAGTCAACTACTTTCGCTTTTGCTGGTTTCTTGATGTTCTTTGAGACATCAACGATTTTCCCGCCTTTTGTCAGTACAGAAAATCCTTTCGTCCATCCTTTTGGTGTAAAGGTATTTCCATTTTTTAAAAGAAACATATCTGGCCTCTCGTATCATATAAATTAGAGAAAATAATTTAGCCGTGTCCCTTGCGAGTCTTCTGTGTTTTTCGTTTCCTGCGGGTTTCATTCACAATTTTATAATAAATCTCCACTGTCTTTCTCGCATGAACCCCCCAGCTTAGCTGATTCGCGCGAGCATTTCCCTTTTGAATAAGATCATTACGCATATCCTCATTTGATATTAATTCCAGCATGCTGTCCCCCAGCTGTCGTTCAGCGATTGGGTCGAACAAAACCGAGGCTCCTCCGGCGCTTTCGATATGCGCGGGAATTTTGGACGCGATAACCGGAACCCCCATCTCCATCGCCTCGACAACTGGAAGTCCGAAACCCTCATCAAAACTGGGACAAACAACCATCATTGAATCGCGATAAGCAACCGCAAGCATCCTGTGCTCCAAATGCCCGGCGAAAACAACCTTGTCGAGAAAACCCTGGCGGCGCGCCAGATCCCTGATCTTTTCCTGGTAAGCGTTCTTCGTACCGACCAGAACAAGCTGCATGTCAGGATACTCCTGATAAACACGCTTGAACTGGTTCACAAGAGATTCAATATTCTTGCGGTATTCAAACGATCCAACAAACAGCACGTATGGATTATGCAGTTTGTATCTCAAGTGAAAACTGCTGGCTATATCATTCGGAATTATTTCGCTTCTTGAAACTGTTGGCGCAAGTTCAAGAGCTGTAACTTTATTTTCCGGAATTTTGAGGTACTTTATGACATCGCGTTTTGTGGTCATGCTGTTGGTGATTATATGATCCGCGTATTTTGCCGACCATGGGATAATCCTGCCGAAATAATACCTGCTGAATCCGCTCATAAATCGCGGGCGTTTGAGCACAATTAAATCATGAATTGTAATCACTCTTGGAAATTTAAGAATAACAGGAAGGCTGAAGCACGGCGTGTGAAAAACATCCAGCTTATCCTTCATCGCCTCCATTACAACACCATACTGCTCCCATTTCAGGCGTTGTGATGTTGAGGTGAATCCTTCTTCATATTTTTTCCCCTTTGGCTGGTAGAGCTTTACATGAATTTCGCCACCCCATTCATCAAAAGCATCAATCAGGGACTGCGTATATCGCCCAAGACCGGTCGCTCCACCGCCAAGGAGACTTTGTCCATCCATACCTACGACAAGCATTTTCCAGTTCCTCCAGTATTCAATTTCCCGGTGCCTTAATTTTAACCTAAAATCGCTCGTATGTCTTTCAAGTTGTTTAAGTTGTTTTGGCACTTCAATAAATAATGTGGGTTATTTGTCCCCCGTAAAAAAAGGGGACAGTCCACATGAGGCTTCAAATCTGATGTTATCAATATACTATGCTGTAACCCCCTTATTTATACTGTGTTTATTCACCTGGTTGGGACAGTCCCCTTTTTTTACTCAATCTAAACTGAACCCACACGATTTATTGAAAAGCCGTTGTTTAAAATTGTAGTCTTTCTTAATCCGGCAGGATATAATTATTACATGGATGACAAACGTGGAAAAAAGCATGTTGCGGAGATAATAATCGAAAAAGCGCAGGAGCACGGTGTCCCGATTCGCAAGGATCCTCCTCTCGCGGAACTTCTCGCGACTGTTCCTCCCGACACCAGCATCCCTCAGGAATTGTACGAGGCTGTTGCTGAAATACTCGCGCAGATTATTTCACTTGACGTGAAAAAATAAATCCTCTCCAAACCCCTTATCAAATGCACATTCTAACGATATAATGCAAATTGTATGAGTTCCGAACGAATAAAGATCGATTCCGGCAAACCTGAAAAACAATCCGCTATTCTCTACGGATTCATCGGCAAGGGCAAATTATCTGAATATGATGAATTCGAGTTTCTTGCGGAATCCGCCGGCGTGGCAATTCTGGAAACACTCGCGCAGCGCGAGGGTACACCACGGCCACGCCACTATATCGCGCCCGGTTCTGTCAAAGACCTGGCGCATATTGTTGAGCTTGTCAAACCTGACATGGTGATTTTCGACTGCGAGTTGAAAGGTTCACAGCGCAACAACCTTGAGGATGACCTTAATGTTCCTGTGCTGGACAGAACTGAATTGATTCTGGACATTTTCGCATCACGCGCTAAAACACGAGAGGGCAAGCTGCAGGTCGAACTCGCGCAGTTGATGTACCAGCTGCCGCGCCTTGCGGGACTGTGGAAACATTTTGGCGCGCTTGGCGGTGGAATCGGAACAAGGGGCCCCGGTGAAACACAGCTTGAGGTTGACCGCCGTAGAATTAACCAGCGAATCACTCAACTCAAAAGGCAGATTAAAACGATTGAAAGCCAACGGCGAACTCAACGCAAACAACGCATGAAAAGCAAGATTCCCAAAATCGCTCTTGTCGGATACACAAACGCGGGCAAAAGCACGCTTATCAACGCTTTAACAAATTCCAACGCGTATTCCGACAACCGCCTGTTCGCGACACTGGACACATTGACGCGCAAGGGCTTTTTCCCAACAAGCCGCCGCGAATTCCTGATTACCGACACCGTGGGTTTTATCAGGCGAATCCCGACACAATTAATCGCGGCATTTCAGGCGACACTTGAGGAAATCAACTACTCGAACCTTCTTCTTATCGTCGTGGATATCACCGATGATGACTTCCAGAATAAACTGGAAGTGGTTCATGAAACACTCAATGACATCGGCGCGGGAGAATTGCCAAAGCTGGTGATATATAACAAATCAGATTTGCTGAGTAAATCATTGCGGCCAATCGCATCATCCGAAATCGCTGTCAGCGCGAAAACCGGCGATGGCCTGGATATACTTGTTGAGAAAATGGATTCCATAACCCTTTATAGATGATGATTAACACGCGAAATATCAAACTGTTGTTTTTCATCCTTGTCCTGCTGTTATACATGATTCCCGGATGTAACGGCAACTCGGATGATGAGAACAGCAATTCAAACGATAAAGAAACTGTCGATGATATTCAGCATGAAATATTAAACGTACTAAATCCCGGTGAATTTAAACTTGATACGATAGAGGACGGCGACACTCTTCGATTGGCGGGGATTCGCAAATCTGTAAGGCTGCTTTGTGTCGATACGGAAGAGGTATTTTCAGGTAAAAAACGGACTGATAAAAAACTTGCTTATGATGACTGGGATGCGTATTTGCAAATACACCACAATTCCGGTGAGATAAAGAAATACCCTACGCCATGGGGTGAAGCGGCAGAGGAATTCGCAAAAGAGTTTTTCGAGAATATCAGCGATGTAATCATTGAGCATGATTCACTCGATCGAACAACAGGTTTTTTCCATCGCCACTTATGCTATGTCATTGTTGAAAAGAACGGCAGTCGAATTAATTTCAACGTTGAACTTGTTCGGAACGGATTCACCCCCTACTACACCAAATACGGCTATTCATCAAGGTATCACGAGGATTTCATCGCCGCCGAACATGAAGCGCGAAAAAAGAAAGTTGGAATCTGGAATAAAAAGACACATTGCTATCCTGACTATGATGAAAGAATTTCACTGTGGACTGACAGAGCAGATGCCATCAGGAATTTCAATAGTTCTTTTTCAAACAACGATGATTACTTCATGCTCGCGAATGAAACCGACTGGAGCCGCCTTAAGGATTACGTTGGACAAGAAATAACCGTATTTGGAACCATTGACCAAATCCGTAAAAAGGGGCCGCCATACAGGCTGTTCATGGCTCACAAACAGAGTGAGTTGTTTCTTCTATACACTGACGATGCTGATCTGCATAGCATGATAATTCAAAAGCACTTTGACGACAGATTTGTTTATGTCAGTGGAACACTCGAAAAGGATGATAAATACTACTCGATGAGAATAATCGATTATGGTCGGATTAAATCGCCAGATATTGAATATAGCAACAATGAATGAAAAACAAACGGAAGACGCAACCATATCTGTTACTGTAACCATTGTCGCTTTTTCAGACGGCAAAACCGTTCGTGCGTGCATCGATTCGCTTCTCGCTCAGCGGATAAACAGCGACTCATACGACATCGAATACCGCGTTCTGATTAACAATCCCAAAGTCATTCCACCTGAATCGCTGTCCGATGATTACCCGGATTTTACAATTATCGTACCGGAGCGAAATATCGGCTACGCTGGCGCGATTGCACATTGCTGGCGTGACTGCGAGGATGGCTATATTGTAGTAACGAATGATGATTTAGTTTTCATGCCGAACTGGCTTGAGGAAATTCTAAAACCGTTAGAGGATTCTAGAGTGTTCGCATCGACTTGTTCGATAATCAACGAGGGTGAGCTGGAGGAAACATCAAACGGCACGTTGAATCCAATCGGGATTAGAATCCCGGATGTTTTTTCCGACCGCTCCCGAGTGCTTTTCCCATCGGGAGCGGCGTTCGCGTTTCGCAAGGATGATATCGAACCGGTTGACTCAACATACTTCTTATATTTCGAGGATGTCTATCTCGGATTGCTCGCACGGTTTCGAGGGTTTGAAATCGTGATGAATCCCGAATCAAAAGCGAACCATTGCCACCAACTCTCGACCAGCAGGATGCCGAAAGGCCAGCTGCATTATTACATGGAGAAAAACCGTATCGCGAATATCCTTCTGTTCTTCAGCGGATGGACTTTGTTTCGCCTTCTCCCCTACTTCATCGCGGATTTTATTATCCGGCTGTTTTCGATGTTAACTTTCAAACGCCGTCCTGATGCCATCCTGCGAGCGTGGTTTTATTATCTTACCCATACCGGCACAACTATTTTCAAACGGTTGAAGGCAGCTGAATCGCGCAAGGCCAGGGATAAGGATATTCTTCCCATGATGAGCGGAAAACTGCTGCCGTCTAACAGTGGGATTGCGAGATTTATAAACAGTGTTTTTATCGGTTATTCCCAATTGGTCGGATTGAACTTTGTCGAGACTATTCGAAAAGATGCCAACCGAAAGTAAAAAAGAAAAGAAACCATCACGATTTACACTGCCCGTGTTGCTTGTATTAATCGCAGGTCTGGCGGGTTGGATTGGTTTCCTCGTTCAATATCCCCTCCCTGTCTGGGGAGATGAGTGGTTTACCTATAAAACATCATGCATGATGCTGATAGGAAACACTATCTCGACAGTTCTTAATGATGCTCACCCGCCTTTATATTGGGCACTAACAAACGCCTTTTATAACTGTTTAGATATATTCAATTTACGGATTTCAGGCATACTCCCGTTTAGAATCATCTCAGCGTTTTACGGCATATTGGCGATTTATTTCAGCAGTCTGATATCCAAGCGATACAATAACAAATCACCCAATGGCAAAGACGCTCAACTCGCATTTTTGTTAATCGCGCTTACATCCCCATTCCTGTTTCTGTTTTTCCCGATGGCGCGATACTACTCGCTTTTCGCGCTTCTGGTCTCACTTTCGCTGCTGTTGAAATCAAAAGGGAAATTCTCGAAACTGGACATAGTCGGAATCATCATCGTTGATACGCTGATGCTCTACACCAATTTCCTCGCCGGACTTGTTCTGATTGGAGGTTGGATTTACCTTCTCACACGAAAAATAAACAAACCGTCCCGCTCGCAATTAACCACAATGCTCGTTGCACCGTGGATTCTATTCGCTCCAATCCTGCCGAGTTTATTTTCAGCATTAACTAAAATAAGCGGACAGAATTTCTTCACCGCGGATTTCGGCTCAGGATTGCAGGGATTCATAGTCCGCATCGTATATACATGGCACGTTTTCTTTTCGGGTGAGTTTATCTATCCGTGGCAGCCATCCGGAATCGTGATATTCCTGCTGGCCGGATATCTTGCATACAGGTTCATAAGATATTCATCACCTGAATTCAAGCGGTTAATCGGATGGGCCATCGCACTGCCATTTGTTCTTGTGATAATTTCATCGATTTCACTCTTTTCGCTTGGCATGGAATTTGTGCCGCCACGACTCGCATTCGCGCAAATTATTTTCCTGATAGCGATAACGCTTGGAATATTCACAATACGGAACACAAAACTCAGATGTGGAATTATTATCCTACTCCTGCTTTCTAATCTTCATGCGGATTACAATCTGGTTAAAAGGGAGAATTTCCTTCATTCGACATACATAATCCCCTATGGAATAATCGCTAACAAAATCAATGACAGGATGCAATATCCGGATGATCTCATACTGCATGATGATGACTCTTTTATATATGGATTATTCTTCCAGACTGATTTGATCAATCGCGGAGTTGATATATTACGCAATATATCCGCAGTCGATTTTTCAATCGATGACGTCATTGAGAAAAATCCGCAAGCGCGAATATGGCTTGTTTATTCAACTAAAGACCGTACGCCTGACCAGAAATTGAATTCAATTCTTGCACGGCTGAACCAATCCGACTATATAAAACTTGAGCATTATAAATATGTCAGGGAAAGCGATTCCGCTCTGAAAATGAAAAAACTGCTTCTTGGCAGAGAGGTCGAGAAGTATAAGAAAGAGGTTATCTTGTTTGAACCCGCGCCGCAAAAAGAATAGCAGAGGGTTTAAGGAAGTCGGGAAAGTTTGTTTTTATATCTCATCCCCCCCTTAATCCCCCGCGAGCGGGGGGAAATGCTTTTTGCATTGGTAAACAAATTCCCGGTATATTCACCTGCGAAGGAAAGATACAACATTCTCCCTCCCCGCTCGCGGGGAGGGCTGGGGTGGGGGGTAACTTGATTGCTATACATTTCCAGACAGCCTATAAACCCTCTGCTATTCTTTAAAACATCGCCAGACTGAAAAATACCTCGTTCTGCAGGTCAAATTCAATTAAAAATAATCAATACTATTAATGAAAGGAAATCACCTCTCAAGG
Organism: bacterium; assembly: GCA_021157815.1. Lineage (GTDB taxonomy): Bacteria > JAJVIF01 > JAJVIF01 > JAGGVT01 > JAGGVT01 > JAGGVT01. The sequence continues at coordinate 18,422 of JAGGVT010000043.1, forward strand.
AGGTTGTTTGACGCATGAAACCATCAGATAGAATTATATATTCGCTTGTCGCGATATTCATCGCGGGTGCATTTCTTATGAGTGGGTGCAACGCTCCACCATCCGATGCCGCGACTGACAAAAGTTCAGGGCAGTCGGGATCAAAAACAATTGACAACTCAAAGGTTTTTAAACCCTTGAAAGACACAATTGAGATGAATGAAATACTGTCTATCTCGATTGTGCGAATTGACGACATGATCGAAAATGATGCTACGCGCAAACGCCAGGTCTATCAGGAGATTCTCGAGGAATTGACCAAAACCGAGGAATTAAAAGTTATTGAGACTGACAGCAGGGATATCGATGCTTTCTTTGTGCAAAAGGACATCGAACCAAGCCGTGGACTCAACGCCCAAAGCGCAATCGACCTGGCTACATATCTTAATGTTGATGCGATAATATATGGCACAATCGAAAGTGACAACATCGATGTGAACCTGAAGCTTTATACAAAGGAAGATGGCGGATTACTTTTCGCGGAAACATTAAATAATATGAAATTGCCCATGATGATGACGAAGAAAAAGATTCCTGAATTCGAAATACCGGAAGGGCTTCTTGAAGACATACCGGAATAGTTGGCCATACCCAAGACACATAGTTTACCAAAAATGAAAAACTCCCGGACAATGCCGGGAGTTCTATTTTAGATATCACGTATTCAACAAAACGTACGAGAATGCCTGCTTTCATGAATCGAAGATGCGATTCGCAACAGGAAATTAACGTTTTGAGAACTGGAATTTCTTGCGTGCTCGTTTCTGGCCGTATTTTTTACGTTCCTTCTCACGCGGGTCTCGCCTGAGACACCCCTCCACTTTTAAGGAATGGCGCAGTCCCGGGTCACACTGTTCCAACGCTCGCGCGATACCCAGCTTGAGAGCATCCGCCCATCCTGACAAGCCACCGCCGTTTATCCGCGCCCAGACATCAAACTGCTTTTCCATGCCAACGATACGCAGTGGCAACAGGATTGCATTCTGGTGCGTTTGGCGAGTGAACAGTTCATCCATCGGTTTCCCGTTGATGACAACCTCGCCTTTTCCGGGTTTGATACGCACACGCGCGACAGCGCATTTACGGCGTCCGGTTCCAATATATGTTTCAGTTTCAGTCAAGTTTATTATCCTCCGTGGATATTTGCCTGTTTATTCAGTGTTCCCTTTGCACGCGGCCCTTGAAATACATATTCCGGGAACGGCTGTGGTTTCTGAGCTTTATGTGGATGATCATCTCCGCGATAAACCTTTAGTTTCCGCATGTATCTTCGACATAGTTTATTTTGTGGAAGCATGCGTTTGACAGCCAGTTCCACAACTCGCCTTGGATCCTTTTTCATCATCTGCTCAAATGTTGTTTCCTTCAGGCCGCCAGGATAACCTGAATGTGAGTAATACATCTTGTTGAATTCCTTCAAACCTGTCAGTTTGACTTTGGATGCGTTAATCACGACAACAAAATCGCCGTTGTCATCATAGGGAATAAAATCCGGTTTGTGCTTGCCATTGAGTACCATTGCAATTGCGCTCGCCGCGCGTCCAAGTGTCATGTTCTCAAGGTCAAGTATATACCAGTCCCTTTTCAGATCGACTTTCTTTGGAAAGTATGTCATTCTCATAGTTTCTTACCGTAAATCCCAACCGTTGTAATGAACTCTATTAAGGATAAGCCCTCTTGCCGGAGCGGCATATCCTGTACCATCAAAACGAAGATTATTAATTAAATCCTCGATATCCTCAACATTCATATCCCCTTTTGCGAGCGCGACCAAAGCGGCGATAATTCTTCGAACCATCTGATAAAGAAAACCTGATCCGGTTATTTCAATCGCGATAACGTTTCCGGTCAGCCTTACTGAGATATCATCGATTCTGCGTATTGTCACATCATCGCGATGAGCGCTTTGCGTTGTAAAGCTTTTAAAATCATGCTCACCCAGCAGGACCCTCGCGCCGCTTTCAATTAAGGGAATATCCATCTTCTCAGTAATTCCCCAGCTGAAACGACGCCGTATAACCGAGTCATCCCTGTCAATGATATACAAATAGGTTTTCCCGGTCGCATCATGGCGAGGGTGGAAATCAATCGATGTTTCAGCCAAATCAACGATTTTCCAATCACCCGCGCAAATGCTGTTCACGCCACGTATTATATTCTTCAAGGTACGTGATGCCGATGTTTTAAACGCAATAACCTGTCCTGTTGCATGCACACCGGCATCTGTTCTCGACGCCCCATTTACTTTAACCTGATGCCCGAGTATTTCCCCGAGCGCTTTTGTTATCTCCCCCTGCACTGTTCTATGGTTCTCCGGTTGAATCTGGAATCCCTCAAAATCGGTTCCATCATACTCAACCACGCCCATGATATTCCTATCGGGCATGATTAATCAGCCCGTTCGTAATTAATTGCCACCATCGCCCTTAAAGCGCCATCCCCTCTTCTGGGCGACATTTTAACGACCTTTGTGTAACCGCCATCAGATTTCCTGGTCAGTTTGGGAACAATTTCGTGTTTCAAACGATAGACCAGCCGTCTGTCATTAAGGCACGCGTTAACAATCCTGAGGTCCTTAACTTCACCCTTTATCGCTTTGTTAATCATTGTGTCCATATACGGTGACAGCGCTTTCGCCCGCGCCTGAGTTGTAACAATCTGTCCATGCGTAATTAACTGCTTCGCAAGGTTATTCAGAAGCGCGAGGCGCTGATCTGTCGGACGATTTAGTTTTGCCAGTTTCTTTTTATGTCTCATTTTTCCAACCTGTTAAATCGATGCCGGTTATTTTACTCCGGTCGAGGTTCAAGTTTACTCCCCTTGAGATTCAATCCCAACGGATCCAATTTTTCCCTTATTTCGACCAGTGATTTCTCGCCGAAATTCCTTAATTTCAACAATTCCGATTCAGGATAATCGAGAAGTTCACCTATTGTTTTCACGCCAATTGATTTCAGGCAGTTGTAAGGGCGAACCGGAAGTTCAAGGTCCTCGAGAGGCCTTGACAGCAGTTCATCCTTTTCATCCTGCTTGCCTGCCATCGAGGTAAAATCGCCCTCTTCAAGCGGTACTGTTGAGAAGAGCGAGAAATAGGTGCAAAGAATATTCGCCGCTTCAGTCATGGCATCCTGGCATGTTATCGCGGTATTTGTTTTAAGTTCGAGAACCAGTTTGTCCAGCTCTGTGTTCTGCCCGACACGAGTATTTTCAACCTTGTAGCTCACACGTTCAATCGGTGAGAATTTGCTGTCCAGAACGATTACTCCAAGCGGTGGTTGTTCTTCCGTCCACTCCTCGTTGAGATCACCCGGTTTGACATTCTTATTTTCGGTATAACCGATTCCATGCATCACGCCCATCTCAACTTTTAGTTTCGCCTTTGCTGATGTGAGAGTCGCCAAATGCTGCTGCGGATTGAGAATAATAACATCGTTGTGCGGTGCAATGTCAGCAGCGGTAACCTCACCAACCCCGGATACGTCAAGGTGTAAAACCGCCTGCTTAACGCCGCTTCTAATCGCTATCTTAATAGCCTTGAAATTAAGCAGCAGATCTATTCCATCTTCTTTTATCCCCGGAATCACGCTGTATTCATGAAGCGGTTTGGGATCATACTTAATGTAAGATATCGCCGCTCCGGCAACGGACGCAATCAGAACCCGCCTGAGAGCATTCCCCAGCGTTGTGCCATACCCCTGCGCAAGCGGAGTAATAGTGAAACGTGAATGGAAGCCTTTCTCATCGAGACGTTCTTCCTCGATTGTCGGGCGCTCAAGGTTGAGTTCCCTTAATATATCGCTTGCGCGATAAACTCGAGGTTCTTCCATTTCACCCATTTCTTCGGTGTTATTTCCGTTATCACTTGCCATGTTTAAAATAATCTCCTCCAGGATTGCTCCTGAAAATCAGGCCGTTTATTCTCACGGCCTGATACTTACAGACTATTCCTATCTTGAATAGAACTCGACAATCAGGCTTGGCTGAATCGTATGATCCAATTCCGCAAGTTGTGGTGAGTATTTATAAGTTCCACGCAGATTCGCGTAATCAGCTTCCAGCCACGAATAACGGCATTCACCACTGGATACATTCAGAAGTTCCCTGAAACTGCCTTTCTTGCGTTTCTGCTCCTTAATCTGGATAACATCACCATCGCGCAAAAGTATGCTGGGAATGTTCACCGGCCTTCCGTTCAGGCTGAAATGCCCGTGACAAACAAGCTGTCTCGCATGAGCTCTGGATTTTCCATATCCAAGCCGATAAACAACATTATCCAAGCGGCTCTCAAGCAATTGAAAAAGATTATCACCGGTAACGCCTTTCTTGTGCGCCGCTTTTTTATAATAGTTGGCAAACTGCTTTTCCGAAACGCAGTAAAACCTTCTGGCTTTCTGTTTTTCACGAAGCTGATTCTTGTAATCGCCCTGCTGTCGGCGGCGTCCAAAATGCCTCATACCCGGAGGTTCCGGCCGTCGTCCCTCTTCCATTGCGCATTTGGGTGAAAGACACCTGTCACCCTTTAGAAAGAGCTTTTCACCCTCTCTTCTGCATAATCTGCATACTGGTCCTGTATATCTAGCCAACTTCACTTCTCCTTGTCTTTGCTTTCACAAAAGCCTTAAAATTTATGTCCTTCGCCTTTTCTTCGGTCTGCAACCGTTATGAGGAATCGGCGAAATGTCTTTAATGTTCGCAATTTCCAGTCCAGCCGCCATAAGAGCTCTAATTGAGGCTTCTCGTCCACTGCCGGGTCCCTTTGTAAAAATGTCTAATTTCCTGACTCCGAAATCCTGGAGACGTTTCACAATCTGCTGCGCGCTGAGAGTGGCAGCGAAAGGAGTACTTTTCTTGGAGCCTTTGAATCCCTGGCAGCCGCCGGATGACCACGCAATCACATTGCCATCAGGATCGGAAATCGTGATTATTGTGTTATTAAAAGTCGATTGAATATGCGCCACACCATAAGGCACACTCTTCTTGACCTTTTTCTTTGCTGTTCTTTTTTTCGGTTGTTTCGCCATAATTTCCTCTGATTATCGTTGAATAATCATTTAATAAAATAACTTCCTGTTATTAAATTACTTCCCGTAATTCAATTACTTCCTGCCCCTCTTGCCCGCGACTGTTCGCTTGGGCCCTTTACGCATTCTCGCGTTTGTTTTAGTACGCTGGCCTCGAACGGGAAGTCCCTTTCGATGTCTAAGTCCCCTGTATGTGCCAATCTCCATCAGACGCTTGATATTCTCCGTAACCTCGCGACGCAAATCACCCTCGATTTTGAATAAATCCACGCCGCCATCCTTTTGATTCGGGATTCCGCTTTCAAGGATTTTTCTTATCGCCGTTGTTTCCTGATCAGTTAAATCCTTGACTCGTTTGGAAAAATCGATTCCAGCGGCTTCAAGAATTTTGCGCGACCGTGTATTGCCTATACCATGGATATAGGTCAATCCGATTACTACTCTTTTATCTCGGGGAAGATCTACTCCCGCTATTCGTGCCACGTTTCATACCTCTGTGTCAATTGGTTTAAAGGCTAAATTCTCCTGCCTATCCCTGGCGCTGTTTGTGCCTGGGATTTTCACAGATAACAATAACCCGTCCCTTTCTTTTGATTATCTTGCACTTGTTGCATATTTTTTTTACGCTTGCTCGTACTTTCATATTTATCAGCTCCTGCCAATCGAATCATTTCTGTCGATAAACAATTCGACCGCGAGTAAGGTCATACGGGCTCAGTTCGATTTTTACTCTGTCTCCCGGCAGTATTCGAATAAAGTGCATCCGAATTTTCCCGGAGATGTGGGCAAGGACTTTATGTCCGTTATCCAGTTCGACTCTGAACATCGCATTGGGCAGAGCTTCAATCACTTTGCCCTCGACCTCTATGGCATCTTCCTTAGTCATATAATCCTGCCATCCTTCATGAAATGGCATTTACAATGTTGTTAGTAATATTCTCGATGCTACCATCAGCATCGATATTTATAATCGCGCCACGCTCTGAATAATAACCGATAAGCGGCGCAGTCTCATCTTCGTATGTTTTAAAGCGATTCTGAATGGTCTCAGGTTTGTCATCAGCGCGAACGAACAACTTGCCACCACAGGCATCGCAGACACCCTCGACTTTCGGCGGGTTCGTTTTTGTGTTGTAAACCGCGGAACAACCGGAGCACATCAGGCGGCTTGTTAATCGCTCAATGATATTTCCCACCGTCACCTGCAAATTCAGAACCATGATACCGAGCTCTCTTGATTTCAGGTAATTCTCAAGAGCCCGGGCCTGGTCAAGTGATCTTGGATATCCATCAAGGATATAGCCGTTTTGCGTATCATCCTGATTCAGCCTTTCCTCAGCCATCGCGATAACGATTTCATTCGGAACCAGTTCACCGACTTCAACAAATCGCTTTGCTTCTACACCGGCTGGTGTTTCATTTCTAATCGCGGCGCGAATTGTTGAACCCATGTCGATATGCGGAAGGCCAAGTTTCTCAGCGATTATCTTCGCCTGAGTGCCCTTCCCGCTGCCCGGAGGCCCGAGAAAAATGTATCTGTTATCGTGATTTCCATCCATTACTATACACACGCTCCATAATGAAAAGCACAAACTTTAATTTTATCATATTTATATCCCCTCGAAAAGGGATATTTTTTTCTATATTAAACAAATCTCATTCTACTTAAGCGCCGCTTAACCTTACTTAAGCGCACTTTCATATTTCATCATCGTTAATCTTGCCTCAAGTTCCCTGACAGTATCAAGCGCGACACCAACGATAATCAGAATACTCGTCCCGGCGATTATATTAAGGCTGGTCAACCCGCCTATCATCTGGATTATCACTGATGGAAAAACCGCGACTGATGCAAGATAAATCGCTCCGACAAATGTCAGGCGTTCCAGAATTCTCGACAGATAATCCGCTGTCGGTTTGCCGGGACGTATTCCCGGAATATACCCGCCGTTTTTCTTCAAATTATCCGCCACCTCGGTTGGATTAAACACAACCGCGGTGTAGAAGAACGTGAACAGAACAGTGAGGATAAAGTAGGTTACATAGTAATACCATGACCCCGTAAACGCGCTCGCCCAGTTTTGCGCTCCCTGACTAGGCATGAATCCGGCGACTGTCGCCGGGAACAGCAGTACGGAAATCGCGAAAATGATCGGGATAACTCCCGCCATGTTTACTCTAAGCGGCAGGAAATGGGTAGGTGTGGCATACCTTCCCGGCCTTGCGTATTTTATTGTTACTCGTCTTTCCGCCAGATGCATAAACACAACAAAAGCAATCATACCAACGAACAGAACCGTGAACATGACAAGCACTTTGACAACTTCGTTGTTCTGAACGGCTGTTTGGAGGTCAGCCACGAACGATATTGGCAGTCTGGCGATAATTCCGGCAAAGATTATAAGGCTTACACCGTTGCCGATACCAAATTCAGTGATAAGTTCACCAAGCCACATAAGGAAACAAGTACCAGCCGTCAGTGTCAGGATAATGAAGATGTAGCTGAACGGAGATGGATTCAACAGGATGGAAGCTCCGCCACCAGACGGATTTGAGAATATCATCATCATACCGGTAGCCTGTATTATCGCTAATACAACTGTTAGATATTTGGTCCACTGGCCGATTTTCTTACGCCCCGCCTCGCCCTCTTTTTGAAGTTCCTGCAGTTGTGGAAACACAATCACAAGCAGGTTAAAGATAATCGACGCGTTGATGTAGGGCATGATTCCCAGTGCGAAAATCGATACTCGTTTAAGGGAGCCGCCGCTCATCATATCCAGAATACCCAGTACTCCTCCTCCACCGCCACCGGTATCGAAAATCCTCGCCAAAGCCTCGGGATTTGTTCCCGGAACCGGAATGTGGGAACCAAGCACAAAGACACCGAACATGTAAATAATGAACATTATCCTTTTTCGAAGGTCTTCATGTCCCCATGCGTTTATGAAGGTAGTGAATATTGTCATTCAGATTCTCCGATGATTTCAAGTTTTGCGTCCGCAGCTTCAATCTTTTCACGTGCCGATTTGCTTGCCGCGTGTACTTTTATTGTCATCGAGCGTGTCAGTTCACCCTCACCAAGTAATTTAACCGGTAATTTATCGTTTCGAACCAGCCCTTCCTCAATCAGCAAACCGATAGTTATCTCGGTATCCTGTGGAAAGCGTCTCTCCAGGTCTCTCAGGTTAACAGTCGCGTATTCCTTTGGATTGAGGCTTCTGAATCCCTTAAGCATCGGAATCTTGCGGAAAGTCGGCAGATTGCCGCCCTCGAAATGACGGCTCTTGGTTCGACCTGACCGGCTTTGCTGCCCGTTCATGCCAAAACCGCAGTATCTGCCATGCGATGCCGCGCCGCGTCCGCGACGTATCTTTCGCTTTGTATTGCCTTTTATTTTAGGAAGATTTGAAAGCTTCATTTCATTCTCCAGCCGCACTAACTAGTTGTAATTTTCAACCGTGCGTTTTCGTTTCTCCATGATTTCTTCAGGCCAGCGCATCGACTTTAACGCCTCGAAAGTCGCTCTCGCCACGTTGATATGATTTTTCGACCCGATCGATTTCGCAAGCACATTTTTCACACCGGCTGTTTCGAGTATCGCGCGCATGGGACCACCGGCGATTACGCCTGTCCCCTTGCTTGCCGGTTTCATAAATATTTTCGCCGCGCCGTATTTATATGTCATTTCATACACAAGCGTGTCATTGAGCAGCGGGATTTCAACCATGTTCTTGTTCGCCTGGTCAACACCTTTTTTGATCGCTCCCTGGACATCATTCGCCTTGCCGTATCCAAGCCCTACCATTCCGTTGCGATTTCCCACTGTAACAAGCGCGGTGAATCCGAATTTACGGCCGCCCTTGATAACCTTGGCAACACGATTGATGTGGATGACCTTCTCCTCTATCGGAAGAGGTTCAACCACTTCCTCTATCTCGACACCCTCTTCAGTTTCGTCAAAAGCCTCTTCCTCGGGTGTAACAACATCATCACCCCTGGTGGGCTCCTGCGGTGTCTCTTTAGTTATTTCTTTTTCCTCATCAGCCATTCAGCGCACCTCTAGAATTTCAAACCCGATTTACGGGCTTTTTCTGCGAATTGTTTAATATTGCCCAGATAACCAAATCCACCATGATCAAACACAACCTGCTTGATTTTCTTTTCTTTTGCTTTGGCGGCAATCAGTTCACCGACTTTTCCCGCCGCTTCGGAATCACCGGTTTTCTCAAGCGATGATTTCAACTCAGGGGACAGCGTCGATGCAGATGCCAGCGTATGTGCCAGGTCATCATCGATTATCTGCGCGTAAAAATGTTTCGCACTCTTGAAAACGACAAGTCGAGGCCTGTCCTGCGTACCGGACACCTTCTTGCGAAGACGGGCGTGCCTTTTCAGTCTCAATTTGCGTTTCTTTTTTGTTTCCATTTATCTAACCTCAGCTTTAACTTCCTAAACAGTCTTTCCACTCTTTCTTCGAACTCGTTCACCTTTATAACGAAATCCCTTGCCTTTATACGGCTCCGGCGGCCTAAGCTTTCGAACATCCGCGCAGTATTGGCCGACTTTTTGCTTGTCAACTCCCATTACGCTTATGATGTTATTCGTTTTGTCCACTTCAGCCGTTATTCCCTCGGGAAATTCCATGAATATCGGATGCGAAAATCCAAGCGCGAAATCAAGCCCGCTTTTCTTCAAATCAACCTTGTAACCAACACCGTAAAGTTCAAGCACCTTTACAAATCCCTCTGAGACACCGGTTACGGCATTCGCGAGCAGGCTTCTAATAAGCCCGTGCCGCGCTGTGTAAAGTTTTACGCCCGGGTGGCTGTTTATTACAAGAATCTGATTATCTTTTTCATCGATCTCAATACCATCAAGAATCTCGACCTGAAGAGCGCCTTTGGGGCCCTTGACGTCAACAATGTTACCCTTATGAGTAAAGGTAACGCCTGATGGCAATGGTATCGGTTTCTTTCCTATACGAGACAAGGTTACAACCTCCGAAATTATCAATACACCGTAAACAGCAGTTCGCCGCCAACGCCTTTTTCTCTTGCTTTCTGGCCGCTCATGATTCCAGCGGATGTTGACAGAATGGCAACACCGTTCCCACTGCGAACCAGTGGAACTTCATCACGAGTTACATAATGTCGGCATCCGGGTTTTGATTCCCTTTTGATGCACTCGATGATTGGTGTTTTTTCATCGATATATTTAAGATAAACACGAATGCACTTTTTGCCGTTCATAAGACGTCTGTCGAAACCATATATGTATCCCTCCTGCCGAAGGACACTGGCAATCGCCCACTTGTACTTTGAATGTGGAACATCGCATGTTTTCTTGAGCGCCTTTTGGGCGTTTCTAATTCGAGTTATCATATCCGCTATCGGATCTGTCATTACCATTTTATGAGCTCCTACCAGCTTGCCTTTTTCACGCCGGGGATGACTCCCTGATGAGCAAGTAATCTGAAACAGATTCGGCACATGCCGAATTTCCTCAGGTATCCACGAGGACGGCCACAGATCTTACATCTGTTGCGATGCCGAATTTTAAACTTCTTTGGCTTTAAATTCTTGATATATAGCGCTTTTCTAGTCATTGATTATCCTTACCTTATACTCTCGTATTTATTTCTCCCGAATAGGACACCCAAGTTGTTTAAGCAAGACTGTCGCTTCTGCATCATTATCAGCCGATGTAACTATCGAAATATCAAAACCCCGCACCTTGGATATCTCATCATAACTGATCTCGGGAAATACTATCTGCTCACGAATTCCCATCGTGTAATTGCCATGGCCGTCAAAGCTGTTCGGGCTTAATCCCTGGAAGTCTCTTACGCGCGGAAGCGCGACAGTGAAAAGCTTCTCCAGGAAGTGATACATCATCTCGCCGCGAATGGTGACCATCAGCCCGACAGGCATTCCGGCTCGTATCTTGAACTGTGCGACTGACTTCCTTGCCCTTGTGATAACCGGCTTCTGTCCGGAAATGACCATAAAATCATTTATCGCCGCTTCGATGAGCTTGAAATCACGAGAACCTTCGCCGACCCCCATGTTCATTACAACTTTTTCAAGCCGGGGAACCTGGTGCGGATTTTTCCAGCCAAATTCCTTCATCATGTCCGGGATGATCTTGTCGCGATAATGCTTTCGCAATCGCGATTCCATCTTGGGTATCTTCCCGTCCGACTGAACTGCTTTTTCTTTCTTTTTCTTCGCCATCTTTGTTTCCGTATTATTCTCAGGCTTTAAACCTGGTCATATCAATAATTAAACCTGATCAATATACTCCTTGCATAATTTGCAACGCCTTACAAGTTTCCCCTTCACTTCCTCACGTGAGAACTTTGTTGCTTTGTTGCATCTCGGACAAACAAGCCTGACATTTGAAATATCAATCGGCAACGGTGTTTTGATGATACCTGTTTCACCGCGTTGTCCGCTCGTCTGCTTTTTGTGCTGCGTGGCTACCATTATGCCTTCAACAGTCACTTTGCCTTTCACACGATTGATATTCAGAACACGACCCTGTTTGCCCTTATCCTTGCCTGTCAGGACAAAAACCGTGTCATTTTCCTTTATGTGTATTTTCATGATGCTTTTCATCAGTTTAAACCTTCCGTCATGGCCCTTTTGAGTATTAAAGCACTTCAGGCGCTAGTGATACGATTTTCATAAACTTTTTAAACCGCAGTTCCCTGCCCACCGGACCGAAAACACGAGTTCCAATCGGATTCTTATCCTTTGGGTCCTGTGCGATTATTACTGCCGCGTTGTCATCGAATCTGATACGGCTGCCATCCGACCGACCGAGTTCCTTTTTAGTTCGGACAATAACCGCTTTGACTTTCTCACCTTTTTTGACAGCACCGTTCGGTATCGCTTTCTTCACAGTTGCAACGACAATATCGCCGATATGTCCATAGCGTCGCTTTGAGCCGCCAAGCACTCGTATTACCAGTATCTCTTTGGCGCCGGAATTATCCGCTACTTTTAAACGTGATTCCTGCTGAATCATTTGCCTGTATCCTTTGCGACTGATTTATATCAGTTAACTGATTTTAACCAGTAAACTGGCTTCGGTCAGTTACTTCGCTTTCTCAATAATTTCCTTCACACGCCATCGCTTCGTTTTGGAAAGCGGACGTGTGGCAATGATACTTATAAAATCCCCCCGGGTTGCAATCTCCTTCTCGTCATGCGCATGATATTTCTTCGCCATCTTCACGACTTTCTGATAAAGAGGATGGCGTTTCTTTCGTTCGATTTTCACCACGACTGTTTTATCCATCTTCGTGGAAATGACAGTGCCTTTGAGCACTCTTTGTCTTCCCTGTATCTTAACTGTCTCTTCTGCGTTTTTCGCCATTTTCCTTTATCCTTTTCCCATCGAGGGAATATTTCATCGAACGTTCTCAAAGCCTTTCTGCCGGGCATACGTGAGAAGGCGTGCAATTTCTCTTTTAACCTTCTTGATCTTCGAGTAATTGGTCAGCTGACCTGTACCCGACTGGAATCGTAAATCGAAGAATTCCTTCTTCAGTTCCACATACCGGGCTTTTACCTGATCTATGTTCCAATCTTTGTAATCTTCAAGCGACATTTCAACTAACCTCGATAATTCTGATAATTATACTTTTTCCCTCTTGACAAATTTGCACTTGATTGGCAGTTTATGCATCGCCAGCCGCATTGCCTCTTTCGCGACCGGTTCATCCACTCCGGAGAGTTCAAACATCACGCAACCCTCTTTGACAATCGCGACCCAGTGGTCCGGCGCGCCTTTACCCTTGCCCATTCTGGTTTCAAGCGGTTTTTTGGTTATCTGCTGATGCGGGAAGATGCGAATCCATATCTTGCCGCTTCTTTTCACGTGACGAGTTATCGCGATTCGCGCGGCCTCAATCTGGCGTGCCGTGATGCGAGTTCCGCTAAGCGCTTTTAATCCATAATCGCCAAACGCCACCGTATTGCCTTTATAGGCAAATCCTTTTGTTGTCAGACGGTGCGTCCTGCGCCATTTTGTTTTTTTCGGTTGAAGCATTATTCAGCTCCGCATTTCTCCAATGTGTTGTTCAATCAGAAATCCGGGAAATTTCCCCTGTAAATCCAAACTGTGACTCCGATGTTGCCGTATGTTGTGCGTGCTTCATCGAAACCGTAATCTATATCAGCCCTGAGTGTGTGCAACGGAACCTGTCCTTCGAGATTCCATTCCATTCGTGCCATTTCCGCGCCATCCAGCCGACCTTTCACGCGAACTTTCACACCTTTCGCTCCGTTTTTCATTACACGGCTTACAGTCTGCTTAAGCACCCTGCGAAATCTCTTTCTGTCCTCAAGTTGCCTTGCAATTGACTGAGCCACAAGCGATGCTGAAAGATCGGGTTTGTTCACTGATTGTATATTGAGCAGAACCTCACTTTTGACCTGGGTCTGCAGATATTTCCTGAGTTTCTCAATGTTCTGTCCACCGGATCCAATGATAATACCCGGCTTTGATGAGAAGATAACGACCTTCACACGGCCCGGGTCCCGCTCTATAACAATCCTGTCAATACCGGCATGCTTGTATTCCTTCTTTATCTCACGCCTGAGAAGAAGATCCTCATGGAGGCATCGCCTGTATTCCTCACCCTCTGCAAACCAGCTGGCTAGCCACTTTTTCGAGATACCTGTTCTAAATCCGGTTGGGTTTACTTTCTGTCCCATTATTCAACACCACCTTTCGGTTCAAGCCCTACGGTGATATGGCTATATCGTTTTCTAATAAAGAACGCTCGACCTCTTGCTCTGGGACGAATTCGCCGCAGTGTTGGCCCGGCGACATCGACCCGCATTTCAGTCAGATAAAGGTTATCAGCGCTCAAATCAAAATTATTCTCCGCGTTCGCGATTGCTGAACGAATAACTTTACGCACTTTCTTCGCATTCGGGCTTGAATAGAGGCTGAGAATTTCAACCGCTTCTTCAGCGCGTTTGCCCTTGAGCACCTTTGCGTATCGCCTTAATTTCCAGTGTGATCCGCGTACTTTCTTTAGCTTTGCTGTTACCTTCATTTAACCTTACCTTCCAGATGCTGGCTACTTCTTCAATACTGATTTCCTCGCCATCTTTCCACCATGTGATCTGAATAATCGTGTCGGCGCGAATTCACCCAGGCGATAGCCAACCATCGCTTCCGTTATGTAAATCGGCATATGCCTTTTGCCATCATGAACCGCTATTGTGTGCCCAACCATTTCTGGAACTATCACGCACGGCCTTGACCATGTTTTGATAACACGCTTCTCATTCTTCTCATTCAGAGCAATGATCTTCTTGAGAAGTTTCATATTAACAAATGGACCTTTTTTTGATGATCTTGACATATCCTTTTCACCTTATAGCCAAAAAATAAAAATCTATTTACTTTTTCTTCCTTCGACGAACAATAAGTTTGTCGCTTTGTTTTTTCTTTCTTGTTTTATATCCCTTTGCGGGAACTCCCCAGGGTGAGCTTGGAGGCCGTCCTGAATTCGATTTACCCTCGCCGCCGCCATGTGGATGGTCGCACGGATTCATGACCGTTCCTCGCGTATGACCCCTGCGTCCCTGCCACCTGCTCGCTCCCGCCTTGCCGAGTTTGCGATTCTCATGCTGAATGTTGCCAATCTGTCCTACTGTTGCAAAACAATCCAGTGGGAAATTACGAACTTCACCGGACGGCAGTCTCAGCTGTGCGTATTTTCCTTCTTTCGCGAGAATCTGAGCTGAAGAGCCAGCGCCTCGACACACTTTCCCACCGTTACCGGGCGTGAACTCAATGTTATGCACCTGTGTACCCAGCGGAATGTTTTTAAGCGGAAGAGCGTTGCCCGGATGAACCGGAGCATTTTCCGCTGACATTACCTTATCCCCTACTTTGATGCCAAAAGGAGCAAGGATATATCGCTTTTCACCATCCGCGTAATGAATCAGCGCCAGGTTAGCGCTTCGTGCCGGGTCATACTGCACGGCATGAACCTTGCCGGGAATGTCATATTTATTGCGCTTGAAATCAATCACACGTATTTTCTTTTTATTTCCGCCACCACGGAAACGAAGAGTTACCCGTCCCTGGTTATTTCGTCCACCGGTTCGAGGTTTCGGCTTGAGCAGTCTCTTCTCAGGCGTCTTCGGACCGTCAATATCGGGATCTTTTACAATCGCGATAAACCGCCGTGAAGGGGTGTATGGTTTATATTTCTTTATAGGCATAAGAATAACCTCTTTTCTTTTTCCTGATCCGGTTTTAGATAACCCGAATCAATTCCCCCAGCCTTATCAGACAGATTCGCTCAGTTCGGGAATACTCTGCCCTTCTTTCAGTGTGACAATCGCCTTCTTGCGTCTTGGACCCTTGCCGCGGATTCGTCGCATCTTTGTCCAGCTTGTGCCTGTGCGTCCGCGCATGTTAATAGTATTGACCGAAATCACTTTCACACCGAAAAACTTCTCAACCGCTTCCTTAATTTGCACCTTGTTCGCTTTTATACTGACAACAAAAGTGTATTTGCCATATGTCGTCGCCATGTGAGACTTTTCGGAAATCCATGGCTCTATTATTACATCATGAATATCCATCAGCTTAACCAGACCTCCTTTATATATTCATACGCACCGGATGTCGCCAGGACTTTGTCGTTCCTGATAAGTGAAAATCCATTCACTCTATCAGCCGGCAGGCATTCGACCTTTTGTATGTTGCGAAAACCTAAAAACAGATTGTCATCATCCCGATCCGCAAGAAATAATGTTTTCCCTTCATTTAGAGAAAGGTTATTGAGTAATCCGATGCATTCTTTTGTTGACGGTTTATCACGTTCCAATCCAGCCACCACAATGAAATTCTCATCGAGGATTTTACTCATCAAACCAACCTGCATCGCACGCCTGCGTTCCTTTTTGTTCATGCTCTCGGTGAAATTTCGGTTTCTCGGCCCGAAAGTAACGCCGCCGCCTTTCCAGATCGGGCTTCGCGATGAACCATGCCTTGCCCGGCCGGTACCCTTCTGCCGCCACGGTTTCACCCCGCCTCCGCGAACTTCACCGCGGAGTTTTGTATGTGCGTAATTCCGTCGAGCGTTCGCAAGCTGCCTTTTGATAGCTCTCGCGAGAAGGTCCATGTCACTCGGTTTTGGCTCAAAAGAGAATGGAACCTCCTGCTCGCTGATTACTTTTCCTTTTATGTCGTAGAACTTTACAATAGCCATTGTTCAATACGCCTCACGCCTGAATCGGGCTAGTGGCCTGTCCCCCTTGCCGGTGATATGACAATCTCTCCACCATTTGGACCCGGTACCGTACCCTTTATTGCAAACAGGTTGAGTTCACTGTCAATTTTGATAACTTTAAGATTCTTCTGAGTGTATCTCGCATTCCCCATGCGTCCCGGACCGCGTTTGCCCTTGAAAACACGCGCGGCATCAGTTGAGCCGCCACTCATTGGTTTTCTATGAGTTCGGCTGGTGCCATGCGAACCCGGGGCGCCGCGGAAATGATATCGTTTCATCGCTCCCGCAAATCCCTTGCCTTTTGTAATTCCCATCGCATCAACCAATATGCCTTCAGTGATAAAATCGATGGAAACAACCTGCCCTATCTCGAAATCCATGGGAGAATCCACTCTGAACTCTTTTAGTTTCGAAAATGGCCCACCCTCATGATAAATGATGTCCTTGATTTTACCCGATTCATCCCGCTTGATTTCCTTCGCCTGATGAACCTTCTCAGCTCGAGTGAGTTTGAAATCACGAGTCGGGTTATATGCGACCTGAATCGCGTTATACTTGTCCGTGGCATCAGTTTTTATCTGAACCACAATCATGGGAACATACTCCACGAGTGTAACCGGCTGGCTCTCGCCATCGTCGGTCAGAATTGTGGTCATTCCACGTTTGTATGTAACAACACCCAGAGTCATTGTTCTTTCCTTTTACAAACCGATATTATGATGTCTTGATCTCGGCATCGACACCGCTTGGCAATTCCAGACCCATCAGCGCATCAACTGTGTTCTGAGTCGGTTTTGTAATATCAATCACGCGCTTGTGAGTTTTAATCTGAAAATGCTCACGTGATTTCTTGTCGATGAAAGGGCTTCTTAACACGCAAATAAGATGATTCTTCACCGGCAGAGGTATCGGACCTGAAACCTCAGCACCGCTTCTTTTTGCCGTTTCAACAATCTTTCTTGCCGAGGCATCCAGTAATGTCACATCGTATGCCTTTAGCTTAATCCTTATTTTCTGCTTATCCTTTGCCACTTATCAATCTCCATACATCGGTTTTCAAGGTACTAAATCGTACAGAATAAACTTCATATCGCGTATAACGCTCTTACTTCGTCTGCTTGTGAATCGTGTGCTTCTTATCCCACTTGCAGTACTTTTTCAGTTCAAGCTTCGGCGTCTTGCGGTGTTTAATCGTGCTGTAATTGCGCCTTTTGCACACTTCACATGCCAGATGAACTACTTCTCTTTTATCGCTTTTTGCCATATATCATCAACCTCAATCCGTGTGTTCATGCGTTTCAACACGGTTTGGTTTACTCCATTACTCGTAGATTTTAGTAACGACGCCTGCGCCGACTGTTCTGCCACCCTCGCGAATCGCGAATCGAAGCCCTTCCTCCATCGCGATTGGCATGATAAGCGCTACATCCATCGTAATGTTATC
>JAGGVT010000158.1 GCA_021157815.1 bacterium
AACTTGATTCAGAATCCACGTCTTCCAGGCTTGAAGATGGATTCCGGGTCAAGCCCGGAATGACATTGAATATACTTGATGGTTTTATTATGATTTTCTGGTCTATTAAACCTTTTTCAACAGCCCCCAGAGACCAGCGCTACGATGTTCGGGAAGGGATTTCGTTCGTTGAAAATAAAAAATACGACCCGGACTTTGAGATCCGGGTGGTTGATTTATATCTGAGGTTATAGTCTTTGGAAATTATTACACGCTTTAACCACCGGATGAGAACATATTCATGAAATCGAGGAAGCCGGTGACTGTGCCGCTGAACAGGTTGATTAAAAGGTCTGGCCTGATGCCGAAAACGATGATTAACACTACTAGAGGCCAGAGCGTTACCTGCTCGCGCCAGTCGATGTCGGTCAGGTTTTTCCATTTTTCGTTAGGTTCGCCGAGGAACATTCGCTGTATCATCCATAACATGTAAGCGGCTGTGATTAGAATTCCGAAAACTGAAATCACGACCGCCACTCTCATCATGTTCACACCGTTATACATCAGGGTTGAACCAAACGCGCCAAGGAGCGACATGAACTCACCCCAGAATCCTGCGAGTCCCGGCAGTCCGAGGTTTGCCATACAGCATATATACATGATAATCGCATATACACGCATGTATTTCATCAGGCCGCCGAATCCGTTTATATCCCTCGTATGCGCCCTGTCATATATAACACCTACAAGCAGGAAGAGGGCACCCGATATAAACCCGTGAATTAACACCTGCATCATGGCGCCGGTGTATCCCATCTGGTTCATTGAGGCGAATCCAAGAAGGATAAAACCCATATGCCCGATTGATGAATATGCCACAAGCCGTTTGAGATCATCCTGCGCCATTGCGACGCATGCGCCATACACGATGTTAACCACCGCCAGAGCAACCATAAGGGGAATGAAATAGTGTGTCGCTTCAGGGAAATTCGGGAATGTGATTCGCACCATGCCGTACGCGCCCATTTTCAGAAGGACTCCGGCAAGGATTACAGAAACCGCTGTAGGCGCTTCTACATGGGCATCAGGAAGCCACGTGTGGAACGGGAAAAGCGGCAGTTTGATTGCGAATCCAAGGAAAGTTGCGAGCCATATCCATCGCCCGATTACAACAGGCACATTGCCCTGGAGATATTTCTGTATGAGCAGCATGTCGAAATCGTGCTGGCCCGCGACGAAATACATAAACAGAATACCGACAAGGAGGAAAATTGATCCGAAGAAAGTATATAGGAAGAACTTCATCGCGGCATATTCCTTGCGAGGCCCTCCCCATATGCCAATTAGGAAATACATCGGAACAAGCATCAATTCCCAGAATATATAGAACAGCACATAGTTAAGGGACACAAATGTGCCCAGCATTGCTACATACAAAAGGAGATACCATGCAAAATACTCCTTTATGCGCTTTTTTATACCCCAGCTGCCGATACATGCGATGAGGCCTAGTAATCCAGTCAGAATAAGAAGTGGAAATGAGAAGCCATCGACACCGATATGGTAATTCATGTTCATGACAAGCACTGAATCCTCGCCGGGAGATGGACTCGGCGGGTCGGTAATTCTAATCCACTTGATGTTTTCATCGAAATGCATGCCTTCCTGCAATCCGCCATCGAAGAAAGGGATGAGATAAAGAGTAAGCAGAAACGGAATCAGGCAGTATATCACGGAGACTATTTTTATTGCTCTTCCATCGTTGCGATGAAGCAGGAGAATGCTAAACATGCCAACCAGAGGTATAAATACAATCTTCGAGAGCATGTTGTTGATGCTGACATTCGTACCCCAGTTAGCAACAATCGGATGAAGCCAGAGGACATAAACAACGCCAAGCAGTATCGCGCTTATTACATACGATATCAGTTTCACCGCGCCTTCGCTGAATTGCGTGTCTTTCAGTTCATCTTGTTTTTGTGCGTTTACATTGTCCATCTTAAATAGTGACCTCCACCGAATGGAGCCTTTTTATATTGTTTGTTTCTTCAGTCGCATCACGCTAAAGCATGGTGTTATTTCAGTATAAGGTCTCATTAATTCACCGTCTGAAAAAAACCACATATGATGATAATTTACCGAATGATTCATTATTGCGCCTTGCTGATATACACCAGCAGAAACTTAGAATCGAAAAAACATTAAGCATCACATTGCTCCGAATTGCGCTTTTATTAACAAAATTACCGCTTTAATATTAAACAGGGTCGTGTGTCCCTGGATAATCATGTAGCTGAGAACACAGAAGACGATTATGAGGTAGTAATTCTGGACATAACCGCTCTGCATATATTTAATTCCGCGTGATATGCTGTCAATAACCGCCGCCACACCGTTTACAATGCCATCGATGATTCCCTGGTCGAACCAGCGTGTAACTCTCGTGAAAAACACTGTAACACTGGCAACGGCGTTCACGAATCCGTCTATGACATACATGTCAACAGCTCGTAAGAACATGTTAAACACAAGGAGTTTTTCAACTATGTATCTTTGTATATATTCATCGCAGTAGTATTTGTTATATACGATGTCGTAGAGCTTGGGATATTGCCGTTTCCAGGAATCCTTCATCTTGCGGCCATCCTCGCGGAAGAAGACCCAGTATCCAGCGGCTATTCCAGATAAAACAGCCAATAGCGCGAGCAGCTGCGGGATAATAATCCACGATGGATGCGCACTGTGAGACCCGCTGTGGGCAGTATCATGCAGTTTGTCAACGTCCGCAGAGCCATGAATATCAGCGGCTGCATGGCCGTGAGCTAATTCGCCCCTGTCCATTGTCGTGCCTGTTACTCTCTGGCCGCCCTGCGCTAATGCAGGTTTGGATTCGTTTATTACAACAGCAGTTTGTTCACCGCCGCCAAAATGATGTTCGACATACAGTGACGAATTGAACATGTCTGAATAGCCGTATTTGACAGGCCAACCGAAAAACAGCGCGAATACTGCCAGAATAATCAGAGGGACAGTCATGACCGCGGGTGATTCTTTCGGGGTCATCTCCTCGATTGAATAACCGTGCCTTTCCGATTCAGGAATCAGTTCACGCCTGTTTTTGCCAAAGAAGACCATGAAAATCATGCGTGTCATGTAGAAGCATGTGAGAACCGCTCCAGTTATGCCAAGAATGAAAACAATCCACAATTCAGGATGATCCACATATGCCGCCCCGAACGCGTGTTCGAAAATCATGTCCTTTGAAAAGAAACCAGCTGTTCCGGGGAATCCCATAAGGGCAAGAGTTCCCGCGCCGAATACAACAAAAGTAAGCGGCATGTATTTACGAAGCCCGCCCATGTATCGCATGTCCTGCACATGATGGCAGCCGTATATGACAGCGCCGCTTCCAAGAAAGAGAAGCGCTTTGAAATAGGCATGCGTTGTCATGTGGAAAACCGCGGCGCCCATTGCGCCGACACCGAGCGCCATGACCATGTAACCGAGCTGTGAGATTGTAGAATATGCCAGAACGCGTTTGATATCGTATTGCGTCACACCGATTGTCGCCGCCATGAATGCTGTAAACGCGCCTATGAGTGCGACAACAAGCAGGGCTGGCGAGAATCCTGTTCCCAGCGGGTCAAAAACGAAATATGTTCTCGCGACGAGATAGACACCGGCGGCGACCATCGTAGCGGCGTGAATAAGAGCGCTGACCGGAGTTGGACCTTCCATGGCATCGGGAAGCCAGATGTGCAGCGGGAATTGCGCGCTTTTTCCGATTGTTCCCATGAAAAACAGCAATGCCGCCGCAGTGAGAAGGTACATCGGAATGCCATTGCTAAACTGCCGGCTATATTGAACTATTTCACTGAACGATGCTGTGTTGATTCCGTACTCGTGAATCAGTTTGGCAAAATCATCGAATCTGAATGTAATCGGTTGTCCGGTTTGAAGCCAGATGCCCATGAGGACGAAAACGCCCAGGAAGAATCCGAGGTCGCCTATTCGTGTTACAAGAAACGCTTTCTTCTGCGCGTTGATTGCGCTCTTTTTAAGCCAGAAGAATCCGATAAGGAGATAGGAGCAAAGCCCCATTAATTCCCATGAAATGAGGAAAGTCAGGAAGTTGTCGCTTAGGACCATTCCAAGCATAGACGCTGCGAACAGCGAATGGAAGCAGTAATAGCGGACAATGTGTTTCTCGCCCTTCATGTATCCCCAGCTGTAAATCTGGATAAGGAACGCGACCCATGCAACCATGAAAACCACAGCCGCGGACATGTTGTCGAGAAGGATTCCGACTTGAATTTCATGCGCGCCGATATTAAACCATGATTTGTGAATCGTCTCGGTTGAGAAGAGAAGCGTTTGAGCGACCTGGCTGCCGTTGACTACTGGAAGTTGATGAGTCCAGAAGTGATAGAAAATCCATGTCGCGATTATTCCGCTGAAACCGATGCCCAGAATTGATGTTGTTTTCATCAAAGTCTGGTAAACAAAACTGTCGCGAATATTTTTTGGCAGGATAACCTGACAGAAGAAGATCAAAAAGCAGGCGATTATCGGGCAAAGTGGAATCCACATCCCAAGTTGTGCAAGTTGGAATCCGAGACTTCCTGTTATATACGCTGCTTCATTCATGTTTATTTTTTATGTGTTGTGGGGTGTAAAAAAGGGGACAGTCCACAACAAGATTCAATTCTGGCATTATCAATTAACATTTTTCAAATACCCAGCGTTTATCGTATCTATAAACTTTTTGGGACATTCCCCTTTTTTACAGTCCCCTTTTTTACAGCCCACAACATGCTTCTAAATCTAATATTTTCAATAAACGAAACCAGGAATCCATATATTTCGCTCTACCACTTGAGCAGATTCAGGTTATCAACATCAATTGAACGATGATGCCTGTACATCGCGATAATGAGTGCAAGCCCGAGCGCGATTTCACATGCCGCAATTGTAATTACAAATATCACGAATATCTGTCCAACAGGAGATGAAACATCCTCCTGCGCCCTGAAAGTCTGATATGTGAACGTAGGTCCCCATTTGGCGCTAAACGCGACGAGATTCAAGCACCCCGCGTTCAGCATCAGTTCAAGAGAGAGCAGGATTCCAATGGCGTTTCGCCTGCTCATCGCACCATAAAGCCCAATTGAAAACAAGAGAGCAGAAACAACAAGGACATGATATACGGGTATTACCTGTGCCATTTTTTCTTTCACCGTAAAGGTGTTTTGTTATACTAAATCCTAATTTAGTTCCTAATCCTTTTTTGCCAGCATTAAAGCGCCGATCATTGTAATAGTCAGGATAAAACCAGTGACCCAGAAAACAAGCGTGTAACTAAGCATTAACGATCTGCCAATCATTTTAGTGTTGTCCATCGGCGCTACAGTTGGGTCAACCTCATAATTCCAGTTGCCATACGCCAGTGTCGCGATTAACACAAGCGCCATAGCCATAGAAAGGAGCATCGCCCAGATCGACTGTCGGTTTTTGTAGATGATATCCCGCCCGATGATACGTTTGGAGAGCATCAAAGCAAAGAAGATAAGGACAGTTACAGCGCCAGCGTAAATCAGTATTTCAGCCGCGGCGAGAAATTCAGCGCCGAATATGACATAAATCCCCGCGGTGCAAATAAATGCCAGACAAAGGCTGAGCGTGCAGTGAACGATATTGCGCATCATGACAACGCCGACAGCCGCGCCCAAAAGCGCAAACGAAAAAACCCAGAAATAAAATAACGGGTTTACGAAAAATAAATGAACTGGATTAACTGTCGTTTCCATCGGTCTTCTCTTCAGGCTTCTCCTTGTTTTCGTCTTCCGGTTCAGGTGATTCCTTTACCGTTTTCTCTTTATCAAGATCAACGGATGGTTTCGCATCCTGTTTTTTAGCTGCCGGTTTCGCTGGCGATTTCTTTTTTGCCGCTTTGATTGCCTGCATATTAGCCCACTCATCATCGGATGCCCGCCGTTGAATGTCTTCCATCCTGACTTTCAAAAAGCCGGTTCCCCTGCCTGTGTCGGAATATTCATAGTTTTTCCCGAGTATAATGCAGGATTCAGGGCAAACCTCCTGGCAAAGTCCGCAAAAGAGGCATTTACCCAAATCCACATTATATTCCAGCAGGTCGCGTTTTCTCTTTTCGCTTTCGCTTTTTTCAAATTTTAACTCGATGCAGCCAATCGGACAAATATTCACGCAGGCGTTGCAGCATGTACAGATTTGTTCGCCGTCCGGTGATACCAGCAGTTCATGCCTGCCCCTGAAACCGTCCGCGATTGGCAGTTTCTCTTCCGGGTATTTGACAGTAACTTTCGGAGCAATCATCGCGGCTTTTGTTACGTTCAAGCCCTTGACCAGTCCGAAGAGCGGAACCACATGGCCAAGCATTCTTTTGATTAACGGCTCGGGTTTTGCGAATTCGGTATCCAGGAATTCAAGCAGATCCTGAGCGTAATCAGCGCCAATCGGCTGGTCGGCAATTCTTTCCGTTGTGGTATTTTTGTCGTTTTCTATCATTTAATTTACGTTTGTTTCGTTTAGTTACCGTTTTTTCCGGGAAATGGATTCCCGGGCTACATTCTGCAGACTGGAAGTCCGCACCACAAATTATCTGGGTTACATGCTAACTTTCTAACCTGCTAACTTGCTAACTTACTAACCTGCTAACTTGCTAACTTGCTAACCTGCTAACCTACTAACCTACTAACCTGCTAACTTACTAACCTGCTAACTTACTAACTTACTAACCTGCTAACCTACTAACCTACTAACCTGCTAACCTGCTAACTTGCTAACCTGCTAACCTGCTAACTTGTTAACTCACTCACTCATTATTTCCTGCTTGCCAACAACGCTTTTGTATTCCTCTATTTCAGATTCATCCTCCAAAATCGCGGGGATGAATTTAACCCCTTTTCTCTTCGCGATAATATAGTCCTTTATCATTATGGCAACAAGCGCGATTGTTATCAGATAAAAGAACCACATTATTGACAGTTCGATTGTCTTTGTGCCAAACCAAAGAGTATAGATGTCATACCCCATGAATCCAAGAATAAACGCAATTTGAGCATAAAGGAGTTTGGGCTGGATGACTTTTCTGTATGGGTAAAACACATCGGATATGATTGGCAGTGATATGCAGAGCATTAAGAATCGCACGGCTGGATATTTGAACGGTTTCGCGAGATTTCCGAACCAGAGAATCCAGTTCGTCTCTCCTATATTGTGAAGGTTCCAGTCGCAGAAATGGAAATAACCAATCACAAGAAGGTTGATTATCGCGATTGGGAGAAGCACTTTCCATGCAAAATCCGTTAACTGGTCGATTCTCAACCGAGGGAAAGTCGCTCTGAACCATATCATCACAGAAACAAGGATTGCCACCTTAAGGAAGAACCAGCAGAAGTAATAGAAATATTCACCGACACTGTGCGCGATAATGTCCATCCCGGGAATTGCGGGGCCCATCCATCCGCCGAGGAAGCAGGTTACAGCAATCGCGCTAACGAGAATCATGTTGCCGTACTCGCCAAGGAAGAACAAACCGAATTTAATTCCGGTGTATTCGGTGTGGAATCCGGCGACAATCTCGCTTTCGCCCTCTGGAAGGTCGAAAGGCGACCGGTTCGTTTCAGCGACAGCCGAGATGAAGTAAACGATAAATCCTATCAGCAGAGGGATAACAAAGGGCAATCGCGGTGATCCTTTTGTGCGTTCTCTCTCATCGTATTTCAAACGCAATTCCTGCCCGGCTATGTGCACCTCTTTTTTCTTCTGGGCTGGCAGTGTTATATATTCGCTATTGAATCTTGTTTTGTAATCCGACCAGATTGCAGCGGTATTGGCATCTGCGGGATCAGTTTCAGTTCGATTCAGGAAATTGGTCATTGCAGCCCAATCGAGCATATTCGACCTGTCGAAATCATACGCTCGAGTTCGAATATAATCCACTTCAAGAAAGGTGTTCAGTTCAGATGGAGAAATATATTTCTGCGCATTGACGATATCCACCATCGACAGGCTTCCAGTGAGGAGGACAACTGTCAGGAGTGTAAGAATAACTGGAACTTCATAGGAGATAATCTGTCCGGCGCTTCTGATACCACCAATCATCGAGTATTTATTATTGGAACCGAATCCGGCGATGACAATCCCGACCACGACAAGCGAGCTCATGGAAAGGACAAACATCAGTCCGATTCCCAAATCAGTGCCAATCATTGGCACCTGAACAAGAAGGGGCATTTCCTGATTGGGGATGTTAAGAAGGAGTGTCGCGTTCGACATTGGAATAGCCAGGAAACAAACGGCCATCGGGGCAAAAGCTACAATAGGCGCGAAGAACCAGATAATCCAGTCAACGCGCACCGGCACGATATCTTCTTTTATTAACAGCTTGACAGCATCGCAGAGCGGTTGGAGAAGTCCCTGCCAACCACAACGATTTGGTCCCAGTCGATAATGCGCCCACGCGAGTATTTTCCTCTCAAGCAGTGTCAGATAAGCGATAGCGAGTATCAATGGCAAAATTACGCAGATGAAAATCAACGCGCCCAT
>JAGGVT010000115.1 GCA_021157815.1 bacterium
ATACAGCTGGAAGTAACCTTCCTCTGATGTGTAATATTCCTGAACCGGCAGATTAAATGTGTTCACAATGTAAACGTACGCATTCTCAATCGGAAGACCGGTTTCCTTATCCTGGACAAAACCCTCGCCATTCGTACCGGGTACAAATTAATTTAATGCTATAATGGCTCTCATGATTCCTGAAATCGACATGCATAAGCATTTCAAGGACAAGGACAAAACACAAAAGATAATCGATCTCTTTTTACGCGACATGGTGGAACAAGGCTATTCAACTGTCAGAATTATTCATGGCAAAGGAAAAGGTAATTACAGGAAACTGATTTATTCATATCTGGAAAAGCATGAGCTGGTTGAGGGATTCACGTTGTGCGATGTGACACACGGCGGCAGTGGCGCCACGTTTGTTCATTTGAAAGGAAAAATAATTTAAGCGAATTGCTCAGTTTAATGTAACCCGGCGTCCCTTCGCCGGGGGGTTCCTACGAATTCCCGTTCCTGTCAATTTTTAATTTAATCTGGTCTATTCGACGATTTTCCATTTTCATAACGGTGAAAACCATTCCCGCATGCTGGATTGACATGCCCTCCTCAGGCACTCGACCAAACAAACCAGCGACAAATCCGCCTATTGTTTCGTATTCTTCCTCAAATAATTCAATCTCCAGTTCAGCGTTTATCTCATCTACTGAGAGACGGCCATCCAGAAGGAAAGCGCCATGCCCAAGCCGGACGACTTTCTCCTCAGGCTCATCATGCTCATCGTAGATTTCGCCAACAACCTCCTCAAGAAGGTCTTCCAGAGTGACAATTCCGGTGATACTTCCCGCCTCATCCACAACCATGGCGATATGGCTGCGCTCCTTCTGGAAATCAAGCATCAAATCCAAAACGCGTTTCTTCTCAGGAACGAAAGTAATATCCCGTTTTAGTTCGTATATCGGTATTTCATGCTTGTTTGAGACATGAGCTTTTATCAGGTCTTTGACATTAAGGAATCCTACAATGTTCTCTTCATCATCATTCTTATACATGGGTATTCTCGAAAAACCGTGAGAGTGGATTTCATCATAAGCCTCGCGAACCGATATTTCCGCCGGAAGAGAGTTGATATCTCCCCGGAGTGTCATGACACGTTCAACCATAGTCTCCGCGAAATCGATTATTCTAAGCCCGAATTCCCTTTCATCCGCGTCAACAGTACCCTCCTGATTGCCCTGGATAAACGCTAAACGAATCTGTTTTTCACTTACCAGATGCTTGTCAGCCTCATCAGGATTGATGTTCTTGATGAAGAGTGACGGAATGAAATGCGCAAATTCAATTAATGGATTTAAGATTCTGCCAATGAATGAGACTGCAGGAGCAATAATTAGAGCGAATCTATCCGAAGCCTCAAGCGCAATTGATTTTGGTATTATCTCTCCGAAAACAAGAATGATGCCGTCAAACAGCAGGATGCTTGCCAGCAGCATCCACCAGTTATCCTCATGCCCTTTGCCAAGAATGGATTCTCCCAGCATTGTGAATGTGACTATTGCGATATTATTACCAAGAAGAATGGTTCCGAAAAGGACTTTGCGGTTTGTTACTAATTTATGTGCGCTCAGAGCGCGGCGGTCACCAGCGGTTGAGAGCCTTTTAAGGTGCTGTGGATTTGTCGCGACAAGTGATGCCTCGCTCATTGAGAAGAAAAAGGTGAATCCGAGGCTTACGAGCATAATTATAATTACAGCAGTAATCATTTATTCCACAGGCTCCTTTAAACTCCCCTTCACTGCCGGGGTTTGCCTGGCTTTGCGGATTTCAATTTCGGTAATTCGCTGGTTCTCCACTTTATGAATTTTGAATATCAGTCCTGACATTTCAATTTGGTTACCCTCATCGGGAATTCGCCCAAGTTGCATATATATCAACCCGCCGACTGTATCCGCGCCATTTTCAGGAAATTCAACATCAACCAGGTCTTCAAGGTCGTGAAGATTAAGTTTGCCCTCGACAATCCAGACTCCCTTTTCCTCGCGCGCCAACGGCTCCTCCTGGTCGAATTCATCCTCGATTTCACCAACGATTTCCTCAAGAACATCCTCGATTGTTACGAGTCCCGCGGTACCGCCATATTCGTCAGCAACAATAGCAAAATGATTCTTTTTTCTTTTCATATCGTTGAACAGTTTTGAAAGCGCCATCTCCTCAGGAACAAACTCAACCTCTCGGATTAAATCATTCAAAGGCATTTCATTAACATTCTCATCAGAAAGCCTGTCGAGAAGGTCTTTTGCATAAATAAGCCCGACTATGTTATCCCTGTCTTTCCCATAGACAGGAATTCGTGAATGGCCGGTTTCAACCACCATTTTAAGCGCATCCGACATCTTTGCGGTATGTTTCAACGCGTTCATATCCACTCTGGGGATCATGACATCCCTTACTCGAAGGTCACCGAACTCGAAAATGGAGTGTATCATTTCGCGTTCATGTTCCTGGATTACTCCCTCCTCCTCGCCTGTTTCGATAAGATCAATTATCTCCTCTTCGGAAATCGGGGCGGCGCTTGATGACAGGGTGATTCCGACCATTCTCAGAAGAAGTTTCGACAGGTTATATGCCAGCCAGACAACAGGTGTTGATACTACAATTGTGAATTTCAGGAATCCCGCACGTTTAAGAGCGTGATACTCAGGATTCTGATGAAATAAATTCTTGGGGAGAATCTCGCAGAATAGGATTAAACCCGTTGTAAGAACAATACCGCCAGCGACAAGAAACCATGAATCAAAACCATATTTATCACTTAGCACAATCAGCACATTCGCCCATAAAACCACCATCACGACATTTGCCGTGACGTTGGCTACAAGCAGTGTTGATACAATCCGGCTTGGGCGCTTAAGGATATCGAGAAGGATTTTCGCCGCGCGATTTCCCTCCTCCTTGAGCTCGAGCAAACGTATCCTGCTTGCCGACAGTATTGCAACTTCACTTCCACTGAATATCGCGGATAAGTAACCGCAGATAACGATGATGAAGAACTTAAAGAGGATTATCAGTACCCATATACTACCAGGACCAGGGTCGTCGTCCAAAATCCAGTCACCTCACTGACATTTTAATGCCTGCATACCGGCTAAATTATAAATCAAGCTTGCCCTATAGGCAATCAGTTTCCATTTGGAATATCGGTTCAGAATATCTGTTGATTTAGTAGTTTCAGTTATGCAAGTCACTCAAATCGGTACCAGGCACGAATTATCAACGTAGGGGTGGGTTTTAAACCCACCCCTACAAGGATATTACACATCAATCAACAATATGGTGAATCATTTATTTTTACTTATAAACTCT
The DNA here is from genome assembly GCA_021157815.1 of bacterium. Lineage (GTDB taxonomy): Bacteria > JAJVIF01 > JAJVIF01 > JAGGVT01 > JAGGVT01 > JAGGVT01. Next base: position 3,346 of record JAGGVT010000115.1, read on the forward strand.
TATTCCCATAAACCGTTGGGCAGGAGTTTTGTTAGAAAAACCGCCTCATATGATGGATCACCGGTGTCGTGAATATCTTCATCAGGTCCGGGATTGAAATCCACAGCACCACGAAAAGTGCCAGTTATAACGAGATTGCCCACATTGTCAACTGCCAGAGGTTCCGGCCATGCAGCATTGATAAAACCTTCCCATGTGTCAGCCCATATAAAATCACCTGTTTGATTGAATTTGGACAGAAACATGTCTCCTGTTTTTTCATATATGGCTGGTCCCGGATCGAAATCAACGGAATCTCCCATGCCACCAATAGCATATATGCTGTTTGCAGCATCTACCACTACCTCGTATGGCCAACATCCCCCTGTTTCACCCCACGATCTGCCAAATAAATATTCAAGATTCGAATTAAAACAGCTGATGTATGCAAATCCTGCACCTGGGCAGTCTAAATAATGTTCATCCACACCTGGACCGGGATCTAGATCTATCGTCTCTCTTTCATAAGCACAAACAATAATATTATCGTTGTCCATTACTGATATTCCATAACAGTTGTCATTTGGCAAAGAATTTCCCCAACCCACAGCACGAAGGAAATTCAGGTTATCATCCAGCATAAGGATGAAACAATCTGAGTTATCACTATAGAGTTCGAATACACCTGGTCCCGGATCAAAATCGTACGGGTTCGGCTCCCCCTCAAATTCTCCTGTTAACACAAGATCATTTGAAGAATTGAAGATTGAGTCCCAAATATATAAATGTTTCCCCTCGCCCCTTGGAAAATCAATGACCCTTTGGAATACCCCATCATTATTGAGCTTATTAACATACCTAGAATTTCCCATTGATGTTCTTTCTTCGACACCTGGTCCTGGATCGAAATCCATTGTTCCTGAATAACCACCCATTAAGTAGATATTGTCCGATGAATCAAAGCGGATACTCGGAGGAAAAGTATCGTTTTCATTACTCCAAACTCTGGTCCATGCGTAATCGTAGTTAGCGTTGAATTTTGTTAAAAAAGCAGCTTTTTTTGCTGATGAATACTGATCAACTTCCGGATATGGATTGAAATCCATAGAACCACTGAACCTACCACTTATAAACAGATTCCCGGAACTATCAATCACCACCGCACGAATATAAAAATGGTCGTCTCCGTTTGGAATGGCATAGACCCATTGGAGTTTTCCGGTAGGAAAATATTTGCATATATATCCATCATAATAATCACCAGTGGACGTTCTTTCCACAACTCCGCTATCCGGGTCAAAATCATAAGTTCCCCGAAAAATACCCCATAGATATATATTACCATCCTCATCGGTCATAGTTCCATCAACATTGAGATTAAAACCAAAAAGAGAGTTTCCTATCACTGATCTTGCCCACCCATAAGCGCCGCAGTATGTTTTAACCTCACATGTGGCAAAAACTGTCAGGTTAGGAGGTATGCAGTTATCTGTTGCCCTGAAAGCGACCGTATATGTATATGGCTCAAGGCTGCCCTCACAGTTTGGATTGTAGAACGGCCCGACATGGTTAAACACCCCATCACCTGAATGGGCATCATACTGGAAAATCACACCATCGTAATCCCAATCAACCTGATAAAGAACAATTGGTTGACCATTTGCGCTAGTGTCCGCATGGACTTGAAAATTAACAATCTGGCCATCACCAACTTCAATAACGGATTCAGCCGGACTGATTATTTCTCCGGTTATCGGGCCGCAGCAGAAAGCGATTGTGATTTGATGTGTGGCAAAAACAGTTGTGTTTGGCGGATCACAGCTGTCAGTTGCGCGGAATGCTACCGTGAAAGTAAACGGCTCTTTGGTTGTGTCGCAATTCGGATTGTAAAAAGGGCCTTCGCCAGTGAATACTCCATCAGTTGAGCTTGAATCCACGTTAAAAGTGGTGCCGTCAAAATCATAATCCATTTCATATTGAACAATTGGATTTCCACCATTCGCACTATCCGCGGTAACAATGAAATCAATCGTTTGGCCGTCATACAGATCCTCAACGGGTTGAGGCGGGTCAACTACATGCCCGGTAATTGGTCCGCAATCCTGGATTACAGATATGACCGTCGCTTGAAATGTCTGATATGATGCAAATTCGGGAATTTCATAGAATTCCAGCCAGAAACCATCCTCACTGCTTACGAGTGTATCCGTTTCGCCCCAATCAATATCAGTGCAGGGCTGCC
>JAGGVT010000171.1 GCA_021157815.1 bacterium
AAACTGCCCGGAGGACAGATTCAGCTCTCTCGCATCAAGAACTGTTTCCTCGATGAAGCGACAACGTACTATGTCGGTATGGTGAATGGCCGAACTCCGGCAAACCCGTTCTATGCAATGGGTGGTATTCCCGAGTGGGAACGTTTCACAAGCGATGTCAGTTCAGGACAGGCAATCAGCAATCTTGATTCCGGAGTTACACTCAAGGCATTCTGGGCTGGTGAATTTTTCTATCGCTCAGGCGGAACGTACCTGTTCCAGCAGAATTTCCTTATCGATTCACTTTCCAATCCGAACCTGAGAAAAATCTGGGACTTCAGGTACACCAGAATTGACCGCTATTTCCTTGGCGGTTTCGGCTCAATGAGAACGGATGGAAAGGATGTTATTCGCTTAACTAATGTACAGGGTGCGGCGATTAACAACATGTCGGGATATCAGGGTGGCGGAAACTATGAATCACACCCGAATTATACTCGCACAGATTCCACACCGATCTATTTCTCAAGTCCGGAATGTTTCGGTGGCGGAGAACGCGGCAAGATGCCGTATTTTCCATATCTTGATCCAAAGAACGGCGAATGGCTCTACGGCGCTCCGGATGGTTATCGCGATGGCGTTATTATCGCTCTGACCAGTGGCACCGACGCCGCCGGCAACTTCTAGTTTGCCGGTTTAGACCAAACAGCAATTATTAATTCCTTATTCTAGTGCTGTAAATGCGAAACCACATTACCCCTCACATAACGTGAGGGGTTTTTGCTTTTTAAAATGATGATTTTCTTTACCTCAATTGCTTATTACGATAGAATTATCCCAACGGCGATTGCGTGCCGGTTTCGGGTCCCGGGCAAGGCAGACCCGCTAATTCCGTCAGGTCCGGAAGGAAGCAGCGGTATGTGGTGTTCTCCTGTTCCCGGTCAACTTGATGCCGGCTTGCAGTCGCCGTTTTGCATTAATCAGGATATATCCTTAATCAGGACAATCAAATATGAACATCGACGAGAACACTCTAATCGAAAACGCGACAAATGTAATGGCGAACGCCTATTCGCCATATTCCAATGTTAAAGTCGGCGCCGCGCTGCTGGCAAAATCCGGGAAAGTATTCACAGGATGCAATGTTGAAAATGAGAGTTACGGTCTGACAATATGCGCTGAGCGTGTTGCAATCGGATGCGCGGTTTCAGCAGGAGAGCGGGAGTTCAATGCGCTGGCAATCGTGAACTCAACCGAGCGAATTTTCACTCCCTGCGGCGCGTGCTGTCAGGTGCTGGCACAGTTTGCGCCGGAACTGAATCTGATTCTTGTCAATTCAAAGGGGAATGTCAGGCGTACTGATTTGAAAGCAATCTTCCCTGAGAGCTTTTCTATGAAGGAAGACAACTAAGCTCACATTGAAATCACTCTGTTTATTTCCTTTGCTGGAATCTCGCCCTCGCGGATTATTTCGATATCGTCACCGGATATATCAACTACCGTGGATGGTTTCATTGTCATTTTTCGATTGTTGTTTACCAGGAAATGAATATCATCGCCGAATTCATTCGCGATTTCCTCAACCGATGTCAAAACCGGTTTATCATGACGGTTAACGCTTGTCACGGCTAGATAACCCTCACGGCTTGCCCTGATTATTTCAAGTGTTACAGGATGGTTGGGGATTCTAATTCCAATTTTACTGCCATCGCTGAAAAGGCCCTCGTTGAACTCACGCTCGGATTTGGTGATTATTGTCAACGCTCCGGGCCAGAATGCATCGGAGAGTTTTCTAAAAAGCAGTGATGGTTTTCCGCCAATAAGCTCGACTGCTTTTTCGTAACTTGCCGCGAACAGGGGAAGCGGCATGTTAAGCGGCCTTTGTTTGATAGCGAATACTTTTTTTATGGCGCGCGGGAAATTCGGGCTGACTCCCATGCCCCACTGTGTATCAGTCGGTAGAACAAAAATCTCGCCCTTGTCAACCGGAACAATTATCCCAACCTTATCAAATAGGGGAATTGAATCACCGTTGATTTCTATTATTTGCATTTTAATATTCATTAGCTTATAATATTATATCATGTAAATTAGTATGAAGTTTGCAAATTAGCAGGTTAGTAAGTTAGCAGGTTAGCAGGTTAGTAAGTTAGCAGGTTAGTAGGTTAGTAAGTTAGCAGGTTAGTAGGTTAGCAGGTTAGCAGGTGTTAAAAAGATTATTTCGAATGATCCCCTGTAACCCGGTCATGCCGTTCCGTGCAAAGTTGACAATTTTCTAAAAAGTAAATCAGGCATGCCGGGGAGGTGGCTGGATATGCGAAATCCCGGCATGCCTGATTCACCTTTCAGGGACGACTACTTAATTAAAATAAAGTAATCTGGAAAAAATCAGATAATAATATCAGGATGGATTATTGGCAATAGTAATATTAAATGCCTTGATGTATCACATTTAGAGGTGACATGATGCGTATTGAAACTATCAACTACAACAACATTGAACATGCATTCCCTTTCTTTGCACAGCGAGGAAAAATTGTTGATTCAGAGAGGGATATCGAGACATCAATCCAGTGGATTATGAAATCGACGCAAAATGGTTTCAGGGGGAAGATAGCATTTGACGGTTTTAAAAAACCGATTGGCACTATTTTCTATGGCCCTCTTCAGCACATGAACATACCAATTGAAAGTAATGTCAACGTTATTTATCTGCGACTCCTGTATGTTGAACCTGATAAAAGAGGAGCAGGCATAGGGCAGACACTTGTTGCCGCGATGAAGAAAGATTCGCACAATTATGCTGGAATCGTAGCAAGTGGAGATGAGGCACAATCCGACATGAATTTTAAAGATCTGGAGGGCTTTGGTTTTAAAACCGTACAGGAACAGGATGAAATTCATTACATGTTTATGCCAATACAGGCTGAGGGTATTAAACTGAAAGTGATTCCATTGAGATACAAACCTGTTGGCATCGATATTGAAATCACTTTGTTCAATGATGGTTTCTGCCCGATTGAAAATCACAAACTCAGACAGGTTCGCAGGATAGCAAGAACGTTCGGCGATGCTGTATCCATCCGCGAGTTGGACCTGATTCCAAGCAGAGCGCGGCAGTATGGCACATCCGCTGCCTGTCTAATTGATGGCGAGGATGCTTTTTCCACGGATTCCAGCGACGAGGCAATTCGAACGAAAATCCAAAATGCGATTTCCAAACGGCTGATTCCAAGAGGCGTGGATGCTCATATACAATCAGCGCATGATAATTTGTGAGCAATGTTGGGGCACCGTTTGGAGGCTGACTCAGAACCAACAATAATGATAAAAATCCAGTAAATTTGTGGTGCGGGCATCCTAGGGCTGTTGAAAAACCCTTTTTTATCCCAGACCGTAGGGGCAACTCTCCGTGGTTGCCCTGTATTTATGCCAATATTTAGGGTAGGCACAGAGACCTACCCCTACATTCAGCCCTTTTTCAACAGCCCCAGGATGCCCGCACCACAACAACACCTTGTATTAATCCAACTGCATTTATCTACCAGTTTCCCTTCTCAGCTGTGGGGGACAGAAATAGTTGAGGCGGAACCTGGTCATCCAGAGCGATACCGCCGAACACGAAAAGGTGATTATCCCATGACGCGCTTGCAAACAACAATCTTGGCAGAAGAAGCTGCCCTACATGGAAAAACGTTTCAGTGATTTCATCATAAACGTAAACTTTACCTTCGAGGAGATCAGTGTCATAGGCTCCGCCTGCAAAGACAATGTTCCCACTAACATTTTCCCAGCAAGGACCGAGAATTCCGATATACGGATCGGGAGCGATATCCGCAATAGATGGAACAGTAGCAGGATATGACCATGTTGTTAAATTAGTATCAAAAACCTCAATTTTTGAGGCATCCTCCGAACCGGGACCAACAACCGGATTACCTCCGACTGCATAGATAAAGCCATCCTTTATTGTCATTGCGAATTGATTTCTCTTCGCGACCATCGGTGCAAGAGCGCCCCAGCTTTCGAGTGCGGTGTCGAATCTGTAACCGGTGTTTAATTCTTGTTCTGCTGTATTAAATCCGCCCGCGATATAGATAATATTCTCTTTTACAACACAGCCCATTCCATGGCGGTTTGGCCCCGGAAGTGGAGTAGGGGCTGTTTCCCATGTACCAGCGGTTGTATCGTAAATCTCCATCACATCCGTGCTTCCATGACCGGTGTCAAGCAGTCCTCCGATAACGTAGATCTTCTCGCCAACTGCCGCGACAGCCATGCCCGCTCGAGCGGTAGGCATTGGAGTCAGAGATGTATTCCATGTGTTTGCGACAGGGTCATAAGCATCGATTCTATCCGACCTTGCGTTAAGCGGTGAAACACCAATCATTCCTCCAATAACATAAATGATGTCACCCACCACCGCGGCTCGAGAGTATGAGCGCGGATACGGCATCAACGCCAGAAGTTCAAATGTCATCGATGGCAGAATCTCGTATTCAAAAACCTGGTATGTGGCAAATTTACTTATATCGAAAAGTCCTGTCAGCGCGCTGTATCCTACCGGTACGCTATGAGCGGCGTCATGCTGCTCAAGGAACGGATGCGTATTCGTACCCGTTGGAAACGAATCCTCAACCGTAACAAGTCCGGTGTATATGCCGCACGCAGCGTCGAGTTCATTTGTGATTGTGAATTCATAAAGCAGCGGATCAGTCGGATCACGCGGATCACCGCTAACCTCAACCGGATTATCCTCCTCGATTGGCAGTGTCATAATGTCTGGAACTTCAACTATAATTCTGCTGACAGATGAATCATGCGACATCTGCCCGAGTGAATCGCCGACCTCTACACCATGGCTCATATCCAGAACTTTAACCTGAACATTCGCGGTGCCGGATGTGTTTCCCTCAAGCATTTGGTTGTTCGTAACACTGACAAAAACTTCGCTTGCCGCTTTTTTATTAAACTGCGGAATTCTGTATTTGGGCAGGAATCGTTCCGTGTAATCAAAAGCGCTTACACCATAGGAACATCCAACCGCGAACAGGTAGTTATAGCTATATCCGAGTTCCAAATCGAGAATATAATCCTTGTAGCTGTAATCGGATCCCTGTGCCATTACCAGATTGCCGGTTGGATGATAGACATCGGAGAATCCGGTTTCAAAAAAACCGGGCATGTAGTTTCCATTGTGATATGCGTCAAAATGCAGTATGTACGGGTGCAGGTTGGCGGTTGTCGGCATAATATTGTCGAGATATGTGTCAAGATACGATGTATATCCGGATGGATTCGCCAGAGTACCGGGTTTTATTATCTTGTTATCAGCAAATTCGATTGTCCCTGATGTTCCTCCCTTTAAAACCATAATTCCCTCAATGTTGAAAACGTGAAGGTCTATCCTATTTTTACCGGTTATTGGCTCCAACGGGTTTCCAATATCGAACGGATGCTTAATTCCGATAGACATGACAATCTGCTCATCATCGTTCATGCCAATGTTACGAATGTTGATGCAATCCTTGCATGGTACAAGAGAAAGGAAATTTGTGATGTCTATCACTTCAAGGGAATCAGTAATGCCGGCTTTTCTGACAGGAGTAAGCTCGCACGATAACGGGTCGGTTTCAATATGCAGGAAAAATGCGCCCAGTATTCCGGTCCCATCAACCGGATTGCCATTCATGTCGCGACTGCTTACAAGCAGCGGTGAAATATATTCGGATGAATAGCTTGTCGAATCCGGTGGTGATGTCGGAACACCTGTTGAACATGATGCCAACAGCATAAATGCCAGGCTGATTCCGGTAAATATTACGGCTGATTTTAATCTGAACATGATCATCCTCCATAGGTTGATCAGCATTCATACATTGCCGAATCAATTTTAATGGGATTTAAACAACATTATAGGAATGATTATAACCGTTATCCATGCGGATTTCCAATGTTAAATCGTTGATTGGGTTTATGCCGAAGCTCCCGGCGGATGTTTTTTATGCTTACATGTACTGAGCCTGTCGAAGTGCTAACCTGCTAACTTACTAATACTAAGTTGCATTCAAAATGCATCAATGACATTAAACCGAATGGTCATTAATAGCATTAAATCTTTTATCTAACCAGGTAAATGTTGTGTTGCGGGCTTCCAGAGGCTGTTGAAAAAGGGCTGAATGTAGGGGGTAGGTCTCTGTGCCTACCCTAAATATTGGCATAAATACAGGGCAACCACGGAGAGTTGCCCCTACGGTCTGGGACAAAACGGGGTTTTTCAACAGCC